>CAYSEV010000084.1:0-1696 GCA_964430295.1 uncultured Gammaproteobacteria bacterium | reverse complement strand
GTGTTGCCATCATGCTTATCTATATCTTTAAACCACAACACATTTTTGTTACTCATGATTGATACCTCCTTAGGGCAATACGGATCGGTTTATGAATAGCACCTGGCATATATCCAGTATGGAGAAAATTCAAGAAGTTCGCAAGTACCAAGCTATTGTCATTCCCGCGAATACAACAATCAATTGCAAAGTATTTTGCAATAATTCCGATCAACTTAGAGATGACAAAAATAATATTATTTTGCCAGTTGTTCTTTAAAATACGTAACCCACGGAATTGCTACAGGATCATTATCATACAGCATGGCCATATAAAATGTTGTAAAACCCGACAGTGTAAATCCTTCCAATACCTGGGCAAGTTTTGACGGCCCACTGAGTGGGATATCAAGTGTTTTTACGTGCTGTTTTTCCACAACTTCTTTTGTAATCGAAAAACGTTTTTGAATCGATGCGCTATAGAGTGCACTGGTAAAAAAGACAAAAATACCATTTTGATGTAGTGTGTCAGGTCTCTTCAAGCCTTCCATCAAATGATGGTTAAGCTCTGAAATGTACCGGTAATCCGAGATCATTTTTGCCGTTTCGTTGATCTGGTTCGCAAATCCGTTCCCAAATCCTTTCATAAACTCTGCAGTGATGATAAACGGGTGCGTATCAAGAAGCGTTGTCGCCAATTGTTTTGCCGGATTTTTCTCTGTTGGAACATCTGCAGTCATTGTTGTAGCTAGCTTTCGTACATAGGAAATTGCTTCCTCTACTTCCGCATCGGTGACTTCAATGAGTTTGAGCGCTTTCAAAATACCCAAGTGACCCATCAGTAAATACCCGCCACCAATGCGAGGCTGACCGCATGGGTTAAACTTCGGATCGAAAATATACGAAGGAATTTGCCTCTCTTTCATAAGTGCGCCAATAGGTCCACCCTGCACAACAGCGGTTACTTTTGCTCCCCGTGCGAACGCATCTTTTGCGCAGGACAGTACTTCTTCTGTCGTACCGGAAAACGATGAAAGTATGACGAGTGTGTCGCTATCGACATACTTTGGAAGTGTATAGTCTTCTACAATTTCATATGGTTCGGATATGCGGTCACGGAATAATTCTTTAATTGCCTTGGGAGTAAATCTGGAACCGCCCATGCCACACACAACAATGTTATATATATGTGTATATGTTTCCGGGAAAACTATGTTTGAACTTTCTTCCCATGCCTGTTTGCATTGATCGGCAAATTGGGCTGTGGATCCAAGTACATCTTTTGGATCTAATTGACGCATCAAATTCACATCATCTAGTGTTTTCATTTTTGTATCCCTCCTCTGCCAACGACAATTGATACGAGTTCATCTGTACGTGTTTTTAGAATCTCATTCGTATCCGCTTCCACATTCAAACGGAGTAACGGTTCTGTTTTACTGGAGCGTACATTAATCCAGAAATCTTTATACCAGATACTAACTCCATCAAGTTCATCTATAGATGACGCATCAGAAAAATGTTCCTTAATCGCCTGCATCGCCCCGGGAATATCTGCGATGGCGTAATTGAGTTCTCCGCTTGCCGGATAAATTTCAAATTCATCCACTATTTCTGAAAACTTTTTACCTTCGTGTGAAATAAGTGAAAGTATCAGCAGTGCAGTCAGTACACCGGATTCTGAATTGAAAAAATCACGATGGTAATAATGTCCGCT
>CAYSEV010000083.1:0-1988 GCA_964430295.1 uncultured Gammaproteobacteria bacterium | reverse complement strand
TTTTTACCTGGTTTAATGTTTTTTAGATTCATATAACTCCTTTCGGATATGGATACTATTAAATATCAAGTGTAGCGCTCTTTGCATGCGTTTGGATAAAACGCTTGCGCGGAGGCACTTCATCTCCCATAAGCATACTAAATATATTGTCTATTGCGACGGCATCTGCCATTGTGACTTGGCGCATGACGCGATTTGCCGGATTCATGGTTGTTTCCCATAATTGTTCCGGATTCATTTCTCCGAGACCCTTATAGCGTTGTATATTTGGTGTTGTCTTTATACTCGCCGCGTTCTTTTTCAGATACGCATCTCGCTCTTCGTCTGAGTACGCATACACCGATGTTTTTCCGTACGAAATTTTATATAACGGAGGCTGAGCAATATATAAATGTCCCTGTTCAATAATATACGGCAAATGTCGATAAAAGAAGGTAAGAAGGAGTGTCATAATATGTTCACCATCAACATCAGCATCCGTCATAATGACTACACGGTGGTAGCGGAGTTTTTCAGAATTAATACTTTCCCCTATACCCATACCAAGAGCAATAATGAGATTTTTAATAGCTTCAGATTCCACGATCTTATCGAGTCTCGCACGTTCGGTATTAAGAATTTTTCCTCGAAGGGGTAAAATAGCCTGGAATTTTCGGTCACGTCCCTGTTTGGCGCTGCCTCCGGCTGAATCACCCTCAACAATAAAGAGTTCAGAAACAGATGGGTCTTTTTCCTGACAGTCGGCAAGTTTTCCCGGGAGTGATGCACCTTCCAGTGCCCCTTTTCGTATGATGGCGTCTTTCGCCGCTTTTGCAGCAAGACGTGCTTTTGCTGCTAAATATACTTTTTCAAGGATTTTTCTTGCATCAGCAGGGTTTTCTTCGAAATATGTATCAAGTCCCTCTTTAACAACTGATTGCACAAACGGCTGTACTTCCGCATTTCCCAATTTTCCCTTTGTTTGCCCTTCAAACTGCAGGTTTTGGGATGGCATTTTCATGTAGACAACAGCAGTAAGACCTTCTCGCGTGTCTTCACCGGTAATATTGTCATCTCCGTTTTTGTTTGCACCTATTTTCTTTGCGTAGTCATTGATAGCACGGGTTAAGGCCATGCGAAAACCTGTGAGGTGTGTTCCGCCTTCAACTGTTTGGATAACGTTTACATACGATTCAACAGTTTCAGAAAAACTATCGTTATATTGAATCGTGACTTCTGCATCGATTTCACCATCAGGAGATGTTTTTTTGATAATGATCGGATCATGAAGCACATTCTTTTTGCGATTCAACGCCTTTACTAATGATGATATGCCGCCGTCAAAATAATAATGCACTTCCTGACCCGACCGTTCATCCGTCAAATGAAACGCAAGTTTAGCAATTAAATATGCCCGGTCACGAACCTGTTTTTTGACTGTTTCGAAATTCAGAACAATACCTTCTTTGAATATCTCCGTATCAGGTAAAAATGTTGTAATGGTTCCTGTGTCGCTTGCCTTTCCGGTTTTTTTAACGGGAGCTTGTGCAATACCCCGTTTAAACGATTGTTCAAATATCCCGCCATCTCTGTGTACCTCTACGGTCACCCATGTCGAAAGTGCGTTGACAACAGATGCGCCGACGCCATGAAGTCCTCCGGAAACCCTATATGCCTTGCCTTCAAATTTTCCACCTGCATGAAGTTTGGTCATGACCAACTCAAGCGCTGAAATATTATATTTTGGAACTTTATCGACCGGGATTCCACGTCCGTCATCGCGAACCGTTACACTTTGATCTTCATGTATAGTTACCCAGACATTCCTGGCAAATCCCGCAAGTGCTTCGTCAATAGAGTTATCTATAATTTCGTTTAGACAATGATGAACACCGGCAAGTGATGTGGAACCAATATACATGGCAGGGCGCTTTCGTACGGGTTCAAGACCCTCAAGAACTACTATCTGATCGCCGCTATATGTATTTGATGTTCCTGCCATAGTAGAT
>CAYSEV010000082.1:0-2003 GCA_964430295.1 uncultured Gammaproteobacteria bacterium | reverse complement strand
GATATGGGAAGTGCGGTTACATTTAATAGGTTTGATGTGGTTGAAAATCTACCAGCAAATACATCAATACAATATCAGTTAGCTATCACTGATGCAGTTGCAGGAAGTTGTAATGGTGTTAGCTTTTCTTTTGTGGGGCCTGATGGCACTTCGTCAACAAAATTTGCTACAGGTAGCGCTATCCCTCTAGGGACGTCCGGATTATTAAAAAACCCTGGCAGATGTTTGAGGTATAAGGCATATTTATCAACTACAGACTATAACGTAACACCTACGTTGTTAGACCTAACATTTAATTATTCTTTATGAAACGATTAAAATCAGGGTTTACCATAGTAGAATTACTTATTTATACGACAATACTTCTATCGCTGCTATATGTTTTTACAAGCATGTTCGGCTCCATTCTTGATGTACAACTAGAATCGGAAACTCAAAGTGCCATTATTCAAGATAGCGGATTTATTTTCGCCCGACTGCAATACGATATTGGCAGAGCAACTTCTATACAAATTCCCAATTCACTAGGTGCGGCGTCATCCCAACTAACACTACGGATTAACGGTTCGGATATTACATACGCCGCTTCTAACGGTGTATTACAGTTAACTAGTGCAAGCAGTAGCGGGGCTCTGAACAGTTTTGGCACTACTATTTCAAATCTATCATTCAGGCGATATGGAAATGTAAACGGTAAAAATAGTATAAGTGTATCGTACACCCTTACCTCAACGACACAGCGCACAGGCGGATATGATACACAAGATTTTCAATCCACGATTGGACTTAGATAATATGCGTATATTTCAAACACCACCTCATATGGGTTCGTCAACTCAGCAGGGTCAAGCCTTGGTCATTTTATTATTTTATATGATTATCGCTATTACATTGACAACAACTGCGGTTGCAGTTATCGTATCCAATTCACTCTCTGCTACCAGAAGTGAACAAGGTGCGCATGCGTTACAAATAGCGGAGGCAGGCGCAGAAAATGCCATAGTACGACTCCTTCGATCAACCAGTTATTCTGGGGAGACTCTCACTGTTGGTATAGGTACTGCAACTGTGACAGTTACAGGTACGAATACGAAAATAATTCGATCTGTAGGTGCAATCAGCGGGTTTACAAGAACAGTACAAGTTACGGCAACTCTTACAAATGGTATATTAGAGGTAAGTTCTTGGCAGGAGATTTAATACTATGTTTAACCAGAAATCACTACTCGTTATTTTTATTGATAGATTAGGTATTCAATTATATGGTACCGGCATGACGAGTATGGTTACGCTTCAAATACCCGAGAACATCATTAAAGATTTGGAAGTTATCTCGAAAGATGCTCTGTATACACTCATAAAACAATGGGTGAAACAATATGGATTGAGTGGATTTCAAATTATATTTATTTTTTCAGAAAGTGTTTACATGGAAAAACAATTTATTACTAGTGATCAAACACAAATAGAAACGGATATACTAAAATTTTTTGACATGGTTCCATATGAATCCATTTGGTCAAAGGTATACCCTATGAAAAATGGCAAAAGAGCGGTAGCAATTAGTAAAACATTCTATGAAGGGATCCGTCAGGGCTTTTTATTGCAGGGGATCCCTACTAAAACTGTTATTCCTGCATTTGCTCTTGGTCAGTATGATAAAAAGAGAGCAATGGATTCAGTATTATATTCGTATGTTTTGGATAATATAGAACAACTATCAAAGTTTAGTATCGCTGATGTTCAAGAATTAAATAATACGACATCTAACCTACCACTAACGCCTTCATCAGATCCTTCGAAGAAAAAATCCAGTTTACCACTATTATTATCAGTTTTCGGATTTCTACTGTTAGTACTTGGAATCATCGTGTATTTACAATATAGATGAGTATTCACACTATTGACAAAGAATCTGAAAGTAGGATACGGTAAAAGTATATGAAAAACACACTGCCTAATGGGCGTAAAGGTTTTACGCTCATCGAGTTGCTCGTTGTCAT
>CAYSEV010000081.1:0-2188 GCA_964430295.1 uncultured Gammaproteobacteria bacterium | reverse complement strand
TACAGGAACTTTCTGCTCAGGATCCATTCTCAGACCCAAACAGATTAGATGATAACGCGGCAAGTGATGGTGAAGCAAATGAAGAATCAAGCCATGACCGCTTCAGTGCCTTAGTGAGTGAACTCGAAGATAAAGTTTCCAATATTGATGCTACGTTATTTAGAATTGCAGATGGTACGTATGGCATTTGTGTTAACTGTAAAAAGGAAATAGATATTGACCGATTAACCATATTACCGACGGCATCACTCTGCTTGGATTGCGAACAAACAAAAAAAGAAAAGGTTGTGCTACCCTAATAAAGGTCAACATATATGATTGATATTCCAATTGTGTATGAGGATGATGCTCTTGTGGTTATAAATAAACCTGCAGGTGTTATTGTAAATCGTGCTGAAACAGTGAAGGCAGATACGGTACAGGATTGGGCGGAGCAGAAGCTCGGGATCCATATAACACCTGGGACAGCGTGGGGTGATGCCTTTGAGTCGCGTGCCGGGATTGCTCATCGTATAGACAAAGAAACGACCGGTATCCTTCTTATCGGCAAGACGTCAGACGTATTTTTGAATCTGCAAAGTCAGTTTAAAGAGAGAACAATAAAGAAAACATACTGTGCGCTCGTGCATGGGTTTGTTGAAACGCCTGATGGTACGATTAACGCACCCATTGGAAGATTACCCTGGAATCGTGAACGCTTCGGCATTGTTCCGGGTGGTAAGGAAGCAATAACAAAATACACTGTTGTAAAGCAACTGCAGTGTATAGATCCGTATGGTGAAGAAGAAAAAATCACTCTGGTAGAGTTACATCCGGAAACAGGTCGTACACATCAGATTCGTGTCCACATGAAATATATTAACCATCCACTCTTAGGTGATTATTTATATGCAGGCAGGAAGACCAGTAGAGGAGATAGGGAATGGGCTACACGGGTTATGTTGCATGCTTGGAAGCTCACATGTACGCATCCGATCACAGGCGCTTCCCTTGATTTTGAAGCCCCAATGCCGGATGATATGAATACAATCATTAATAATTCGAAGTGAAAAATGTAAAGTGAAAATATTTTTAATTTTACACTTTGTATTTTAAACTTGTGTAATTGTGGATTCACATAGCATCTCCCTCATTATTACGCTGTTCATGGTGTTTATATCCGCTATTGTCGGAGGACTCATTGCACAGAAATTAAAACAACCAGCACTGCTCGGCTATATAGCTTCAGGAGTTATATTCGGAAGTATATTTAACCTTTCTATAGATCATGATTTTCTGCAAAAGATTGCAGATGTTGGTGTCGCATTACTATTGTTTACTATCGGCATTGAATTCTCATTTCACCGCCTGCGCAAAGTGCTAAAAAATATAGCCTGGGCTACCATCCTTCAGATTGCAGTTACAATTCTTGTATCGTTGGTGTTATTTCAGGCGCTGGGATTTAAATTTATCCCATCAGTCTATATTGCTGTGGCAACAGCACTTTCATCCACTGCTATTGTTGTAAAAGTATTATCTCAGAAAGCCGAACTTGAGACTGTTCACGGTGAACTTTCACTTGGTTGGCTTGTGGTACAGGATTTGTCTGTTATTCCGCTTATGATAATCCTCCCTGCATTATTATCAATGCAAAGCGGTCAGTCTCCGGATTTAAGTGGCGTTGTATTGACTGTAGGAAAAAGTATATTGTTTTCCATTATATCCCTTGTCTTGATTGTTTTCTTAGGTCGGAAAGGTATGCCGACTATCCTTAGTATGGCGGCAAAAGGGAACAATAAGGAAATTTTACTTTTGTCTACCATAGGTGTTGTTTTTTTAAGTGCAATCGTCACATTCGCACTTGGATTGTCAGCAGCGATCGGAGCATTTATAGCCGGTCTTTTGATTTCAGAAACAAGTCAGAATCATGCCATATTTTCTGAGGTACGGCCGCTTCGAGATTTATTTGCTGTTATCTTTTTTGTATCCATCGGCATGGCCCTGCCGATTTCATTTATTGTCAAATCATTTCCACTTCTATTTGCCATATCACTTGTCCTCATGACCATAAAATGGTTTTTGGGATTTGGTCTGACACGCTATCTGGGCAATCACAGAAAAACATCTTTTCTTGTAGCACTCGCGATTACTCAGATGAGTGAATTTGGCTTTATATTGGCCAGAGAAGGTGTTTCTACTGGTGCGTTGA
>CAYSEV010000080.1:0-2478 GCA_964430295.1 uncultured Gammaproteobacteria bacterium | reverse complement strand
AAAATATGTTAGTGTAAACCCAATGAGGGTATCTGCCACAGCGATGATTCCGGTAAATGCCTTCGATCTGGATCTCCAATTCGTGCCAAAATCCCAATGTGGTATAACATCCATGATAAAATGGGAAACGAATGCGAGAGGAAGAGAAATACTTGGATTTGGCACTGCAGCGACAATTGCCGCTGATACAAGTGCATGAGCTGTTGCTGTCATTTATGCATTGTACACTAGGATGAAAACACAATCAAACAGTACACCATCTGGGACTTCTATGTACGCTCGAGTACTAGCGCTTACGGATTTCCGTTTTCTCTGGATCGGGCAGATATTTTCACAGTTTGCATTCAATACACTTCTGTTTGTTCTTGCACTTCGTGTCTATCAAAATACTTCAAGCAATACTGCAGTTTCTGGGCTTTTTTTAGCGCATGGAATACCCGCTGTGATATTTGGCATGATCGCAGGGGCAGCAGTTGACCGACTAGATAAACGTCGGGTACTCGTATATTGTGATATTATTCGCGCTCTGTGCACATTTGGATTATTATTTGTTTCAAATCAGGTGGCGGTGGTATATCTGATCACGTTTATAAATTCTATCATTACCCAACTCTATGTTCCGTCTGAAGCACCTCTTATTCCAAAATTGGTACCGAATGAATTATTAGTTACTGCCAACAGTCTGTTCTCATTAACATTCTTTTCAAGTTTAGCAATCGGTACCATCGTATCCGGACCACTTATGAGAGGGTTTGGACCTGATGGTGTGTTCGTCTTTATCGGATGCCTGTTTTTGCTTTCATCTTTTTTCTCATCCCGTATTCCTTCTCAGAGCAAAGGGACAATAGGTATACGATACATTATTACCCGTAAGTTTTCCGATGGCATGCGAAGAATATGGGCGGATCTCACAGAAGGTATCGCATATACCCGCTCCTCTCCAATATTATTTGATTCTATCCTACTTTTAACAGGTACACAGATTATTTTTGCTCTGCTTGGTGCATTGGGACCGGGGTTTGCAGACAGAATTTTGACCATCGATGTCCGAGATGCATCGCTGTTGATTGTTGGACCAACTGTTCTTGGTATTTTATGCGGTGTGGTATGGGTGGGATCTGTGGGGTATAAGCATAAGCCTGAACAGCTCATTACTTGGGGCATTCTGGGCGCCGGTATATCACTTGTCAGTATTGCGGTGATTGCACACCTTATGCATGTACCTCAGTTTGCGTGGCTTTCTTGGTATAACATCGGATTTATAGTGGAGGTCATATTGTTTTTCGGACTAGGTGTATCAAATAGTTTTTTGGATGTGCCCTCAAATTCCAATATGCAGTCCTATGCGATTGGTCCAATGCGAGGTCGGGTCTACGGCATGCTTACCACTTTTGTGGGCGGAGTGGGGATTATCCCCATTGTCGTCGGTGGATTTTTGGCGGATACGGTAGGAGTGGGAAAAGTTATATTGTCACTTGGTTTAGCCATTGGCCTTTTCGGAATGTATAGGGTACGCTATAGTAGAAAAGTATAACTATGTTTCCACTACTTTTATCCATCGGACCGTTGCATTTGTATTCAATCAGTGTTTTTTTAGTCTTGTCGTGGCTATCATTCTCATTTTTGTTTTGGCGCTCCCTTCGAAGTAATGGTGTGGATGAGGAAAAGATTTTTGATATTACATTTTGGGCAACAATCTGGGCAGCTCTTCTTGCACGAACTGCGTATGTCATATTGCATTGGGATATATTTACCGATAGTTGGCTTAAAATTGCGGCAATTTGGGTGGCACCAGGCTTTTCATTATACGGCGCATTTATTGGCGCACTTATCACATTTATTGCTTTATCAAAAGTAAAAAAAATACGTTTGGGATACTTATTGGACGCTGTATCTTCATCGTTTCCGACATCTATTGCACTCGCCTTAGTTGGAGTGTTGTTGGATGGATCTGTACCTGGTACACCTGCATCTGTTGTGTGGGCAATTAGGTACGCCGGAGCCGTTGGGCGACGTCATCCTGTACAACTCTATGAAATTGCAGCACTTATAGTGATCATCATCCTTGTTGCTATGATCCAAAAGAAGAGTATAAAAGAGAAATGGCCTTTTGGTGCCGTAGGTGTCTGGTTTTTACTTTTATATACAGTTCCTATGTTTATACTTGAATTTTTCAAAGATTCTCATGTATACTGGGTTTCACTGCGCGCCAATCAATGGATACTTCTTGCAATGTTTGCAGAAAGTATGGGCGCGTTTTATGTTCGCTGCGGTGGTAGAGAAGCCGTACGACCAATAATAAACAGCATACAAACACGGTTCACCAAATTGGTAGGAGGAATATATGCAAAATTTTCCAAATGACATGATAAACAACGTACGGGCAAAATTGGAAGAAGAAAAAAATGCGCTGAATAAGCGTATACAGGAACTTTCTGCTCAGGATCCATTCTCAGACCCAAACAGATTAGATGATAA
>CAYSEV010000079.1:0-2488 GCA_964430295.1 uncultured Gammaproteobacteria bacterium | reverse complement strand
TATTCAATTGGACCGTCCACGATAGTATATCCGAGGCTTTCACACATGTCAACAACTTTTTTCACGAAATACACTCTATGGGATATATTATATGATGGCAAAGCCATAAGAATAGTACCACTAGGGGCTAAAATCTGCTGCCAATCCCTCAGACACCCGATATATAGCTTCTCCAGGCCTTTGATGATATGTTTTACTTTTTCAGACGTCACATGAGCATCATTTACAATAGATGTAGATCCCATAAACGGCTCGGTAACGATAGCATGGACACTCCTTGGGGCTATCGTTTTAGAGGCATGTACAGCATCAGATAAGAAGATTTTTGCCAAAGCGCCTTTGCTTTCAGGATATGTTGATTCAATCCATTCCATATTCTTTTTACATTTTCCAACGACTTCTTCCACAATATCTGAACCGAGAACTCGTGCGCCCATGAGAAACCCTTCACTTAAGACCGATCCCATACCACAGAACGGATCGTATATAGTTTTTTGATTCGTTTCGGATTCCTGAGATGGATGACCGATAGCAATATTTACGATCATTCTGGCAACTTTTATAGGCAACATACCGCTTTTAGCATCCGCACAAGGTCTACCACGATCCCGATCATTCCAGGATTCATATTCTTGAACCGCTATAGTATGGGCTAAGTGATACATGTCACCGTGTTGTATAACATCTATTTCATACACTTGTTTTTTATCTAGCACGACAGATGTTAACTGCTGACCATCATGTGGAGTTACATATCGCACCGATTGGCCATCCTGTTCCAGAAGTTGTTTCATTTCCTGTAGCAGATTTTTTGGTGGCGTAAACGAGCCGTATATACTCACACCAAATGTTCTGTGATCCTCATCCCGATCTATAACAGAGGTCAGATTCATGGCATCAGGAAGGGATACAGCTGTATTTCCTTCTGCGATTTTGATAGTGCCGCCGAGTATGCCAATCCAGTAAGAAGCATCAAGTGGTTCAGATGTTTCTACGCGTGCTATTTCAGGTGTTACAGATTCTGCATGTGGAAAAAACGCCAATAGTTCCAATAATGCTAACTTGGGGGTTCTCCCAAAAATAAAAAAATATGTATAGGAAGACATGGGTTAGCCAATCGAAACGATTTCCAGCTTCGTCTGATGGGCTCTGAATCCGACATGGCGTCGGTGTCGTACCTTTTGTTTGTAGCGTACGATATCAATTTTTTCGCCTTTTTCCTGTGCAACGACCTTTGCTTCAACTTTTGTGCCTTTTACTACAGGTGTACCTACGACTGTTTTTGATCCGTCGCCGGTCAAAAGAACATGATCAAATGTGAGCGTGGATCCGACTTCGCCGTCGACTTTATCAACGGTAATGACATCACCTTTTTTTACTGTATATTGTTTTCCTGAGATCGTTACGATTGCAAACATGTGCCTATTGTATCAATAAATTCAGCCTATTGCAATGGTTTGATCCGAAAAATTCCTCCGCTGGAGCGCCCAGAGTATACCGAACGAAATAGATAACGATAGAATGGAACTGCCTCCATACGACACAAACGGGAGTGTAATACCTGTAATGGGGATGATACCCATATTCATGCCTGCATTTATGAAAATCTGCGCAAATAACATAGAAAACAGACCAAACGAATATATAAAGACACGAACATCTAAAATTTTTCCGACTATAAATGGCATAATAATACGTAAAAGCAGCATAATATACAGTATAAACAGTACAATACCACCGACAAAACCAAGTTCTTCTATAAGAGTTGCAAAGATAAAATCTGTATGATGTTCAGGTAAAAACCGTAGCTGACTCTGTGTACCCCGTCCCAATCCTCTGCCTATAATCTGACCGCTTCCTACGGCTATCATAGCTTGGAGGGCATTATAACCGGCACCTTTAGGATCCAGCGCTGGGTTAAGGAAGGTGAAAATACGGTCTTTTTGATACGGCAATAAATGATTCCATGCCAGAGGCGCTACTAGAACTCCAAACACTACTGCGGTAATAATGATCATGATAGGAAGACCTCCAGCAACGAGCATAGCGATCCAACTGGACGCATACACTAATCCACTTCCTAAATCCGGTTGCTTAAATACAAGAACAAACGGAATCAAAAATAATATGATATGCAAAGGAAGATGTTTTATCTCACGGGGACTATATTTTGCCATCGCATACGAAAAGGCAAGCAAAAAAAGAGGTTTTGCCAATTCAGACGGTTGCAACTGCGCCCCTCCTATTACAATCCATCGTGTTGCTCCGCGGATATTTGGTCCTATATATGAGAGCAGTAACAATACAATACCCACCACGTATCCATACGGAGCAAACCACCACAATAACACAGGATCAAGGGTAGAGAGAAAAAATAACAACACAAACCCAAGCACAACAAACAGAAGCTGTGCCGTAAACACATTCAGTCCAATGGTCAACATGAGAAATAATCCCAACAGACCAAGACATAATAACAATATTGCAC
>CAYSEV010000078.1:0-2698 GCA_964430295.1 uncultured Gammaproteobacteria bacterium | reverse complement strand
CATATATTAGCCTCAACAGTCAAAGATGTCATTCCACGGTACTGGACAATGAAAGGGTATCGTGTTGATCGTGTGTGGGGATGGGATTGTCATGGTATTCCGATCGAAAACATGATCGAAAAGGAACTTGAACTAAAGGGTGGAAAAAAAGGTATAGAAGAGCTTGGCATTGGAAAATTTAACGCCGCATGTCGCAGTGCGATACTCCGATTTGATAAAGAATGGGAAAAAGTCATCCGACGCATTGGCAGATGGGTAGATTTTAAATCATCATATAAAACCATGGATAAGACCTACATGGAATCTGTCTGGTGGGCATTTAAACGGATGTACGAACGAAAGTTTGTCTATGAGGGTAAACGCGTTATTTTATATTGTCCGCGCTGCGCAACCCCGTTATCTAATTTTGAAATCGCGATGGATAACTCCTATAAGGAACTCAATGGTCCGAGTACAACATATAAATACAAGGTAAAAGGTGAACCATCCACATATTTACTTGCATGGTCTACAACACCATGGAATAAACTTGCTACACCGGCTTTGGCTGTAAATCCAACACTCGAATATGTTCGGGCTAAGGTTGGGGATGATACCTATATACTCGCAAAAACGCGTCTGGAAATGTTACGAGATGCTATGTATGAAATTGTTTCCACACACACAGGAAAAGATTTGGAAGCATTGGAATTTGAACTTCATTATGATTTTTATCCGAAAAAAGCAGGAGAGAGATCAGGCGTTGTCATTGCAGATGAGTATGTGTCAGACAGCGAAGGAACGGGTATTGTTACTTTGGCTATATACGGTGAAGACGATTATAGAGTTATGACAAAGCATCATGTGCAGCTTGTTGAGCATGTGGATGGCGAAGGTATGCTGAAAAAAGAAGTAACGCCATGGGCAGGGATGTTCATGTTAAAAGTGAACCCGCTCGTAAATGAAGACCTACAAAAACGGGGGCTTATTTTTCATGATGAACAACGGCTTCATAGTGTTCCTGTCTGTTACCGCTGCGAAACCCGACTATACCACGCGCCTGTACCTGCTTGGTTTTTTGACGTGCAGAAAATGAAGTCAGATTTACTTAAATCTAATGAACAGATTAATTGGTATCCCAATCATTTGAAACACGGCAGGTTTGGAAAAGGACTAGAAACTGCTCCTGACTGGAATGTATCCCGTTCAAGATACTGGGGCACGCCGATGCCTGTCTGGAAATCAGATGATGGGCAGATACGTATTATCGGTTCTATAGAAGAATTAAGAGCATGGGCAGTAGATCCCGCCCGTACCGCAGAACTAACAGATATCCATAGAGAATTTATAGATGATATAGATGTCTGGGTAGATGATAAAAAAACCGTGAAGGGGAAACGCATCCCTGAAGTATTTGACTGTTGGGTAGAATCGGGAAGCATGCCGTATGCATCGATACATTATCCTTTTGAGAATAAGGAGTTATTTGAAACAACTCACCCGGCGCAGTTCATCGCAGAATATATAGCTCAGACGCGTGCATGGTTTTATACCCTTCATGTTATGTCTGTTGGACTCTTTGGCGATCACACATTTGAAAACGCAGTGACAACAGGAACTATTTTGGCAGAGGATGGAGCTAAAATGAGTAAATCGAAGAAAAATTATCCGGATCCTACATTATTATTTGAAAAGTATGGTGTAGATGCTCTTCGGTTTTATCTGATGGAATCGGTTGTGATGAAGGCAGAAAATCTGAATTTTTCAGAGAAACAAGTGGCAGATGTGTATCAGAATGTTATTTCGATTATATGGAATGTTTTCTCATTCTATAAATTATATGCAGGAGGGAATCCTCCAAGTGAAACGCCAAAACCTGTGCATGTGCTTGATCGTTGGATTGTGAGCAAAACTCATAGCTTGATTCAATCAGTTACTGCCAGTATGGATTCTTATGACACGGTCACTACATGCCGTTTACTGAAAGAATTTGTTTCAGATCTTTCAACATGGTATGTGAGGCGGAGTAGAACTCGCATGAAAACAGACACAGTTGGACAACAAGTGTACGGATGGGTTGTGTCTCAATATGTGCTTCTTGCCGCACCGGTTATCCCATTTATCACGGAGAAGATATGGCAAAATTTACATGAATCGACCACATCTGTGCATTTGCAGTCATGGCCTACAGTGAATGCAACATATATAGATACAGCTTTGGAATCACAGATGGATATTGCCCGACATGTGGTAGCGGATGGACATGCAAAACGAAAACTCGATGGTGTAGCACTGAAAAAACCACTTGCCCAGATACGCATAGAAACAACTGCGGATATATCTCAATTATCTTCTGAATGTTGGGATGTGGTACTTGAAGAGCTCAATGTATTTAATGTGGTCATAGATGGAAAACAGGCATATCCAAAGACTGCGGTGAACGTAAGTGATGAAGAACTGGAGCACATGGCAACGGCACGAACGCTTATCCGAAGCATTCAGGTGCTTCGAAAAGAGAAAGGATGTACAATTTCACAGCGGATATCTGTTCAGTTACCAGAAAGCTATAAAACGCTTCCAAAAGCATTACTGGATTCTATTGCAACTGAAACAGTTGCCGCTACAATCACATGGGGAAGTTCACTGCAAATTTCGATTGGATAGGTGCAATATTGTTATTATGTCTTGGTCTGTTGGGATTATTTCTCATGTTGACCAT
>CAYSEV010000077.1:0-2839 GCA_964430295.1 uncultured Gammaproteobacteria bacterium | reverse complement strand
GTGGTGGAATGGTAGACACGCAGGTCTCAAAAACCTGTGAGTATAACAACTCATGTCGGTTCGAGTCCGACTCGCGGCACTGACTTTTTGGTGGTGGAATGCTCAAGCTGACAGTTGACGAGTTCCCGAGTCTTACTGTCACTTAGTCCCGCTCTGCGGGAGTAGACACGCAGGTCTCAAAAACCTGTGAGTATAACAACTCATGAGAGTTCGAGTCTCTCCCTAGGCACAGACATGTTAGTGAAAGTAAAATTTCAAATAATCTTTTTCCGAGGAAATATCAAAATTGGTTGATGTCCCTCCACGAATACCCTTCAGACATACGGACTTAATAGTATCTCGTTTTTCAACATGTTGCGGTAACAGTATTTCAATATGGTCTGGCTCAAACGGTTCTGTTATGTCTTCATCTGGTTCGCAGTATTCTTGGCTGGTGTCGTGAATTGTTATATCAACTGCTCCTGCCGCATAAAGGTTTTTAATAAAATCAATCATTTCATGTCGCTGAATTGAATGACTGTCCTGGGTAAACAATGCATCCTGCTTATTTTTTTGGATCCATTGAAGTGCTTCACATGAACTATATGCATATAAATCCCGCTCTATCCATTCCACTTGGCATCCAACAAGAGATGTCCGCGCCAATGTACCAAACGATGTATAGGCAACAATAGGTATTCGAGTCACCGGTGTGCCCCTCTTATTTTTTTCAACATCCATTGAGGCGATGGGAATATAATAGTAGACCAGATCCAAGCCAAATTCTTGTTGTAGAGTCCGTTTAATTGCTGTATCAATCGTTTCGCCAATCCTTATTTTGTCACAATACACTGTGTGACCGTCGCTATTAGATTTCACTATATTTTTTGGGGTAAGCCTGACAGCTACAGCGTTTCCAGTTGAATC
Organism: uncultured Gammaproteobacteria bacterium; assembly: GCA_964430295.1. Classification (GTDB taxonomy): domain Bacteria; phylum Patescibacteriota; class Microgenomatia; order UBA10105; family UBA927; genus CAYGFH01. The sequence continues at coordinate 1,933 of CAYSEV010000077.1, read as the reverse complement.
CCTGCTAAATATCGCAATAAACTTCGTGAAAAATTCCTGCTCAACGGGCTTTGCCAAGAATTTCATGTATGAACGCAACATGCGTATAGTATAGCATTTGTACCAGCTTAATAATGTCGATCACGTATGGTACGATACATGCATATGAATATTACAGTTGCAACACAACGCTCAAAAAACTCTGATACGCTCGTATACTTTGCCTTTACGCATAAAGGAAAAAAAGTTATTCAATATTCTTCGCAGCTTGATGAGCGAAGTATTCGTATTGCAACATCTGAACGATTTGATTCATCTGTAGGATCAACATTTATTGTCCATACCAACGATGACGCCTCAACCCAAAGAGTGTTGATTGCAAGTATAGGGGCTATTGAAGATATTTCAGTAGCAAACCTGCTAAAAACAGGGGCATCAATTGCCCGGCGCCTTGTCGGTAGCAAATGTTCTCACGCTGATATCATAGTAGATCCGCTAGGGCATATAGAACAATATACACTTGTTCAATCAATTGTTGAGGGGCTTCTTTTGGGAGCGTATACATTTACGGTGCATAAAACACAGAATAAGGAAAATACGCATACAGTTGAATCTGCAACCTTGGTTGTCCCTGCCGCATGGAAAGAATCTGCTATTGCTGCTGCCACAGAAGCTGTGACTGTTGCTGATGCAGTTACATTTACCCGTGATATGGTGAATGAGCCTCCTTCGTACACAACACCGTCATATTTAGCCCTGAAAGCCGAGCAAATAGCTAAACAATCTTCTAAAATTACCTGCGAAGTCTTTGGAAAAGAAGACCTTATTCGTATGAAAATGGGTGGATTGTTAGGCATAGCCCGTGGAACTGATGTCGAACCAAAATTTATCAGGCTTGAATATAATGGCGGTGGAAATAAGACTGTCGCACTTATCGGTAAAGGAATCACATTTGACACAGGCGGTTTATCACTAAAACCTGCAAATGCCATGGAAACAATGAAAATGGATATGGCAGGTGCTGCGGCTGTTCTGGGTGTCTTTCATGCACTAGCTACTCTTCGTCCCGCTATTCATGTCGTAGGACTTATTAGCACCACAGAAAATATGCCGGGACCCAATGCCGTAAAACCAGGTGATGTTGTTACAGCCATGAACGGAAAGACTATTGAAATTCTCAATACAGATGCAGAAGGGCGGGTTGTACTGGCGGATGCATTGTCCTATGCTGTGTCTGTCGTAAAACCTGATGTCATGATAGATCTTGCCACATTAACTGGGGCATGTATTGTCGCTCTCGGTGAAGAAGTTACAGGACTGTTTTCCAATTCAGACTCACTTGCAAATGATTTACTTATCGAAGCAAAAAACACTGGGGAAATGCTTTGGCATATGCCATTGGTGCATGAATATAAGGAACATATTAAAAGCCATATAGCAGATATAAAAAATATGGGAAACGGCAGATCGGGTGGTGCTATCACAGCTGCATTATTTTTACAGGAGTTCACTAGTGAATCCATACCATGGGCACATTTGGACATAGCTGGTCCTGCATTTGCAGAAAAAGATATGGTTGTTTCACCATACGGTGGCACAGGTCATGGAGTACGGCTACTTCTATCGTATTTACTTAAAAGGGGATAACAGAGCAAAAAAGAATAACACCGCGGCAACTTGTGTGATAAGTCCAAATGGAAACTGGGCCTTTGTGTGAAATATATTTTCTATTTTATATATTCTATAGGTAAGTTTTTCCCAGAAGGTTGCGGTATCATCCAGATGTTCTTTTTTTTGACTTGCAAAAAATATGTAATATGGAGCTTCCATCCAATCAGGAAGATTTCCAAGAGACATGGCTGTAAATAATAGTGGGGTAGCCACCTTTTCTCTAAAGAGAAAATATGTTAGTGTAAACCCAATGAGGGTATCTGCCACAGCGATGATTCCGGTA
>CAYSEV010000076.1:0-3002 GCA_964430295.1 uncultured Gammaproteobacteria bacterium | reverse complement strand
GTAGATGAACTAAAACTCGATGTCGTATTTACATCGTCTCAAAAAGCCTGGATGACACCTCCAGGTTTAGCACTTGTCAGTGTGAGCTCCAAAGCGTGGGCAGCATATGAAACATCCACGAGTCGGAAATATTATTTCGATTTCAAAAAAATGAAAAAATATAATGATAAGCACCAGACGCCCGAAACTCCTGCGGTCAGCACATTATTTGCCCTTCATGCTGCGCTCAAACGGATGATGAATAATGGTGTCAAAGAAACATTTGCCTATTATGCAGACATGGCTGTATATACAAGGCAATTACTCAAAGAAAGTGGGTTCACATTGTTTGGTGATCAAACGCACGCAAGCAATACAGTAAGTGCAGTTTGCATTCCTGAGGGATTAGAAGATAAGGCATATAGAAGTCATATGAAAACGAAATATGGCGTCATACTTTCGGGGGGGATAGGTGCTTTGGAAGGAAAAATTATTCGGGTTGCACACATGGGTTGGGTGACAAAAACAGATATAAATGAGGTCGTAACAGCTATGTCCATGGCCCGAAAGGATTTATCTACATGAATATCCTTGTGAGTGATCCTATTGGCCAAAGTGGGTTGGAATATCTGAAAAAATGCGGATATACAGTCACATACAATCCGACCATTACACCCGTCGACTTGGAAAAAGAAATTTCTGCCTATGATGCGCTTGTTGTACGCAGTCGTACGCGAGTTACAAAGGAAATTATATACAAAGCTACAAATCTTAAGGTTATAGCACGATCAGGGGTAGGAGTAGACACCATAGATGTAGCGGCGGCAACCGATCGTCATGTTCAGGTTGTGAATGCCCCTGGCGCAAATGCTGAAGCGGTTGCAGAACATACGCTGTCACTCATGCTCGCCCTTGCGCGGGATTTGGTCCGGACCTCTCAAAAAATGTCTGCGGGCGATTGGCCAAAATCTACGTATAGAGGCATGGAATTAAAAGGAAAAACCATTGGCATTGTGGGATTTGGTTCTATTGGCGCACGGGTAGCGCAGCTGTGTACGGCATTTGGTATGTCCGTCCTAGTCGTTACGCGTACACTTTCCGATGAACGAAAAAAATATATGGAGTCTCTCGGGGCTACGCTGGTTGATCTGCCGACTTTGACAAAAGAAAGTGATATTATTTCGTTGCACATTTCTCTTTCTGCAGCAACCCGTGGGTTATTTGATGTCTCTTGTATTTCGCAAATGAAGCCGATTTCTTATCTTATAAATACGTCTCGAGGAGCTGTGCTTGATGAAGCGGCACTTATAGCAGCGCTTTCAAATGGTTCGCTTGCAGGAGCCGCATTAGATGTATTTGAATCCGAGCCATTATCAGAGACAAGTATTCTGAGATCTCTACCTAATGTCATACTTACGCCTCATGTTGCGGCAAACAGTAAAGAATCAGAAGAACGTGCAAGTCTTATGATTGCAGATGATATAGACCGAGTGTTACAGGGCAAAGATGCTCTAAGGAGGGTGACTATATGACAGATCCAGTATTTTATCCGGATTTAAAAATCGTTCCCATTGAAAGCATTAAACTTCAGGAGTATGTACAAAAGGGTCGTATGAAAAAACTGGCGACTGAGATAAAAAAAGAAGGTATTCTTCGAAACCCCCCGATTGTCACAAAATTCTTTAACGGCACATATTTACATCTGGATGGAGCCAATCGCATTACAGCAATTGATCTTTTACAGTATAAATATTGTCTTATCCAGGTCGTCGACTACAGTGATCCATCTCAGGTTCGGCTCATGAGCTGGAGTCATCTCGTGCATGTTGATGAGTCTACGTTTTTGAAATCAGTTGAAGCACTCGGAGATATTACAGTGAGAGAACTTACTACCTATAGTAACAGATATTTACTTCGTGCCAATGTCTTGTGTGTGATCGTATTTCGCAGTGGAAAAATCTATGAATTCTCGTCAAAATTGTCATATACAGAGGTTGTTGCAAAAATGGGTAAATTTGTTGATTTGTATACTGATGCGGAAGTTGAACGGGTGTTTTCCGCAAGCCCGTGGAATAATGAATCTATAAAACTTCGCTTCGAACGATATACAGACAAAAATATGTTCGTAGCATTTCCAAACTTTTCACCACAGCAGGTTATCACACTTGTTGACCGGGGTGTACTGATGCCGGCAGGAGTCACCCGACATGTGGTATATCGCAGAAAATTAAATGTGAATATGCCCCTCGATTTTTTGAACTCATCATCAGAAGAACGCGCAAACAGTAAGCTCCAGGCGTTTCTACAAAAACGAAGCGTACGGCTCTACGAAGAGCCTATTATTTATTTTGAATAAGTACCACATGAATCAGAAGCAGGAAGAAGACATTGAAACAGTATCATCGGCGGTTTCAGATCAACGGGGGAAACGGGTATTTGAAACAAATATGCCGGAATTTTCCGGAAAAGATACTGTCCGATATGAGGGTTCATCAAAACCGGTCACCAAAACTCCCAAATTTCGATACACTGGTAAAGATATAAATAGAGTTGCAAATCTCGCCAGTACTGTATTACTCCCTTTGGAACTTACCCCAGAGACAATCATACCGACGATAGCGGCAAAAATTGCCATAAAAGAAGGCGGAAAGTATTTGGGGAAAAAGCTTGATGCCCATAATGCAGCTGTGGATGCTGCCCGGGCGGCAAATACGCCACATCCGTTTGAGTCAGGACACATTGCTCCACATATTACGGGGCCTGAACCTGCTATATTACCACCGAAACTGGATATAAAACTTCCCATCCCTATACGACCATTAGGAAAGTAGTCATATAGAGAGTTGATTACCTATCGCTGTAGAAGGTAATCATATGGTAAAATTGCTATAGTTAGTTCATGAATTTGATCAATCCCGTGTTTCACGGGAGGTAACGAAAAGACAATATGGCGCGTTGGCGAAGTGGTAACGCAGGAGTCTGCAAAACTCCCATGCGCCGGTTCAATTCCGGCACGCGCCTCA
>CAYSEV010000075.1:0-3063 GCA_964430295.1 uncultured Gammaproteobacteria bacterium | reverse complement strand
TGTGGACCTGATAGGATTCGAACCTATGACCTCTCGAATGTGAATCGAACGCTCTAACCAGCTGAGCTACAGATCCCGTATGGAGAATTGTACCAAAAAACACTTTGAAGTGCGACAGGAAAGGCAATCCTTAGCCTGTTTGTGTTGCTAGTGTGCGCTCGTTGGAGAGCCCGAAGGAAGTTCCGTGCTTCTTGTATTTACCCCAGTAGCTTTTCTTATTTTTTCTGCTGCCTGATACATTGAGCCAGGTTCTGCTGTCATCTATCTGTTCCCGCATGAGTTTGAGCACAGATCTGATTCGCTCATAGAAATTTTTATGGTAGATGCCGGGATCTATAGGCACTTCTGTAACTGTCTTCTGTATATCGTTACTCAGGCTCTTTATAGACGCAGCTAGCGCTTTTAATTCTGCCTGAACTGCCATAATCTGTTCTTTAAGTTGCGGCTCTTCTTTTTTCACGAACGGGGCGTACGGCTTTGCTTCTGGACGCTTAAAACCAGGAAACGGCATCCGTTCTTTCTGAAAATTAAGCGGTTTATTTGCAGATAATTCACCCTGTTTTTTAGCGGGTGCTCCAAATAACGAAGACAGAGCATCGGAGGCTACACTGCCTGCCACGTCTTTTGCGATGCTTTTTCCGACACCACTCCCGAGAGAACGAAGTGATTCCAAAATGGAATCATTTTGGTATTTCGGTTGTGCTTTGCCTGCACCTGCTGATGGTTTAAATGCGGAATCGTCCATATGCAGTACGGATTTTACTACAGGGTGCTATCGTAACGCAAATGTATCCTATCGTACCTTACTGTATATTACAGCGCTGCGATGAAGTCAATAGTTTTTTGACGTCGAAGAACAGAGGCAATATAATACCTCTGTGCCGTTAATGCAGATCGTTCTTCATCTGTTTTTGCAGTCTTAATAACAACATCTATATCATCATCAGAGACCAAGACACCTTCTTTATCTGCCAAGGCTTCCAGCGCAAATTCCAGAGAAAGTGTACGTTTTGCCTGTTCTTCGTATTCTTTGCGGATAGATTCTGCAGTTCTGCCTGTTGAAGACAAATACTGCTCAGCACTCATGCCCAGTTTTTTTGTCTGGTCTATAAGATCAGATAATAATCTGTTTACTTCGTGTTCCAGAAGAAGCGCAGGAATCTGTACAGTTACAGATTCATACAGAGTCTTAAGCAATTCATCAATAGTCGGCTTTTTACTTTCTTCCTTTTCTTCTTTTTTGTCTTCCTGCCCCGGTGTCCAGATTTTATTTGCTTTTGATGCTTTCAGATCTTTTATTGCTTTTGTGTACTCTCCGAGTGTAACAGGTGGTTTTTCACAGGTAAGCGCACGAAGTACCCAATCTTTTTGTTCTGTTGCTTCTTTGAGCTCGATTTTTGGCTGTACAATAGGATGGATTTTATGCTCTTCTACAGCTTTGCCATATGATTCAGGGATAATTTTTTTCAGCGCTTCCTCATACACTTTTGTTTTATCCAGTTTTTCTTCAACCTTTGCTCGTGGGGCTTTTCCTTTGCGGAATCCCGGTACTTCTGCGTTTTGTACCATCTCGGTTACGACTGTTTCGTATACTTTTGTTACTTCATCCCATGGGATGGTAAGGAGAATTTCTATTGTACCGTCTGTTTGCTTTGAGATTGTTGATTTCATGACGAGAGTATACCACAAAACAGAGTACTTGTAACGGGTTTTCCTGTATAAATCACACGTATTCTCTCTTTTCGAACACATAGTGTTCTGCAAGATAGAATGGTGTATTAATACCACGATCACGCTCAGTTTGAAAAGCCCAGTGGAAGGTCTAGGACCGGGGGCAACGCTGTCGGATCCTGCAGCACAGCCTGCTGAATCACCTTTGGAAGTGTTTCGATCGTAGAATCAAATTGCATAAATGCGCTGGTGGTGGCGAACGTATTAAGTGTTTTTGTTGAAATAACCTGTGTTGCAGTTGTAGGTGTTGGCGTCAGAGTCACGGTAGGTTCGTTGGTTACGGGTTTTTTTGATGCCATAGAAGAAACTACGAGTACAACAAGCAAGATCATAAATATAGCAATAAACGGTGTGAATTTTTTCACTATATCCATAGGATTAGCTTTTTGAGAGGGCATTTGTGATTGAGCAGGCTCAGGAACAGTACCATACATCTCAGGTGTTTCCTGTGGTGGTAATATTTCCGGTGTGAGTGATGGTTGATCTGTCATAGGTATTATTCCTTATATTTTAATGCATTTTTAAGTTCAACCAAAAATGATGAACCCTCTACAAGATACTGTCGTGCTTCAGCGATTTTTTGCGAAATTTCTTGAAATTGACGGTCAAGCTCATCCAATGTTGGTGCATCAAGTTGCGTGTTTAATGAGGCTATTGTATCCAGTTTCTGCTGGTAGAAACTTCTCTTGTTATTTATCTGAAGGATCCACCTGTTAATTGTTTCCTGCTTTGATGGAGGGAAGGTTCCTGCGTATGTTGCCATGATTGACTGGGCGTTTCGAAGAGAAACATCATACATACTCCCTAAGATAGATAACTGACCCAGGGAAAGTCCTGTCAGGATCTGTCGGATAGATATTTGTAAGACCCTGTAATGTCCGCTTAACTCTTCAGAAACACGAGTTGCATCCTCAAGCGTTGCTATTGACGGGATTGTCTGCGCATGAGCCTCAAGGAATTTGAGTTCATTTGCAATAAGTGTCACATACAGTTGCTTTGTGGTTGATGGTAACCCTTGTTCTTCGGCTAACTTTTCTGCCAGGAATGTGAGGTATGCATGTAAGAGCTGATCACGCTGTGCAAGCATGGCTTTGGTTTTTTCTAAAGCGGTTGCCTGCGCCGTAAGTGTTTTAAATTTTGCATATTCATTTTTTGCAACCTGAAATTCAGAATATTTTTGTCTATAGGTATCAAATTGGAAGGTATAATCACGTCGGGCACTATCTGTTGTAGCAAATGCTATGGTTAGTGGAAGAAAAAATGCGGCTAAAACTAAGGCAACCCTCTTCATAGATCTATGGTACATTGAGGGGTCTGAAGCGTCAAGCAAGA
>CAYSEV010000074.1:0-3072 GCA_964430295.1 uncultured Gammaproteobacteria bacterium | reverse complement strand
CTGAGTGATACGTCTCGAAGTGCCCAAAATGATTCATCACCCATACTATATGTCTTTGAGACATGCGAAATTCTAAGAAGCTCTCTACGTGTACTCATGTGTTATTTGAAAGGTATTGAGTTAAAACCCTTTACTACTACTTCATCTCCTTCATTTAGTCCTTTCGAAACAACTGCAACGTCTTCATTTGATACAGATGATTCTATTGGATTTTTTGAATACGAATCACCGGTTTTTTTGTATACATATTTTGTTTTCCCATCTTCACGGATTGCGGCAAGAGGTAGAACAAGGACGTCTGAGAGTTGATTTGTTTCAACACTAACATCACCATTGTATCCCACACGAAGGGGCACATCAGATACTATTCGTATGGTAACAGGGAATACAGTTGCCCCTCCGGTTGAGGTTTCTGCTGAATAAGAAATAGACTGTATAACACCTGTGAATGACTTACCGGAAAATGCATCAAGTGATACAGTCGCTTTTTGCCCGACTGCTAATTCGCCAACATCTGTTTCATCTATTTTTGCTTCAAATACTATGCTTGAGGGATCGATAATTTCAAACACTGCCCCAGCAGGAGTGATGTTAACACCGGCAACAGGAGTATCTATATGCGTAACAATCCCGGCTATCGGAGTAACTAAACGCGAATATTCTAGGGCCAAGTGCTTCAGCTCAACATCAAGAACAGACTTTTCCAGATTCCATTGGTTTTTTTCAAGAATTCGCTTGACCGTATCTGTAAGTGCCCCTGTTGGATGATCTGTACCCTTATATGTGACACGCCAGGTTTCTTCAAAATCATTTCGTGTGGCTGAATAATCCCGAAGCGATTTTTCCAGGGATTTTTGAACATCGCGGGCATCGAGCTGTGCGATAACTTGTCCTTTGGCGACGCTATCCCCCTCTTTTACACCAACCCATGATAATAATCCTGAAGTTTGGAATTTTAATGCTACAGATGAATCTGCCTTCGTTTTACCTGAAGATGAAACGGATTTAATAAATTGAGTTTTTTTAACAGTATACAGTTCTATAGACGAAGCGTTCTTTGATTGAACAGATGTTTTTTTCCATATAAAACCCGCCACGAGAAGTAAAATAATTGCCACCAATATCCAGATTCTTTTTTTGTTCATACAAAGACCCTATGATATGAGTATACGGTAAGATCAGACTATTGGGTAGGGGTTATGTGGATTATCGTGATATAGAATACACTGTCGGATAATAAAGAAATATCACAGGAGCATCCTCAACAATTCGACGCTGAAAATCAGCATATATTTTCATGCGGGATTCTGTATCTATGACCTGACGCCCATCTTCGAGCAATTTATCAATTTTCACATTCCCATATCCTGTTATATTCGTCTGTGTTTGTGTCGAATGCCAAAATGGATATTGATCCGGATCCGGTGGAATATCCTGACCACTTAATAAAACCTCATAATCCGACGGGACGGTGTTCACTATTTTTATGGTGCTTGCCACACCAACTGACGACCAGATGTCAGCTATCGATTGTGCTATATCTGCATACGATGCAAACGTGGTTATCGTTAACTTAGATGACTCTGTTGCATGTTTATCTGTCCCTAGTGTTTTTTTTGCTAAAGCTAAATCTGGATCATATTTTTTGATTTTATCTGTATATGCCCATGATGTTTTACTAATCGGAGATATGGCGCGTTCTCCCGGAAGTGCAGGAAGGGCATAGGCTAATGCATGTCTAAAATTCTTATCCTGGAGAGAGGGATTTGTCATATTAAAATACAGCGACACAATACGATCGTACGCCGTCTTTTTAGTCACATGTATCTTTCCCCAGTTATCCATGTCGTACGAAGATGATAAATCATACAGCTTATCAATATCACCCATTTTGAATGCCAATACGGCAGCAGCCTCTGTTCTATAAAACCGATATTCTTTATCTTTTAGCTTTGATGTTGAAGACACAGGTATGAGTTTAAGATACGTTACTTTATCTCCGTTTAATTTAATACTTACAACTTTATATGACCCAAGACCCTGTAATCCGCTTTTAAATAATGGTTTGGAAACCAGAGAAGGCAATGGGCTATATGCTGTTGGCAGCGTCATTCTGATCGTCTTTGGATCCAATATATTTATGGATACGTTTTTAATATTGTAATTCACATCTTTCGCGGTAACAGAGTCATTGTTATGCCACTTTAAATCATTTCGTAAGTAAAATGTGAAAATTTTACCACTATCCGTTGCCACCCATGACTGCGCCAATCCGGGGAGGACAGATCCGTTAGGAGCCAGTGTTGTGAGACCAATGCTGATTTCTTTTTGAATCGATGATGGAAGTGAGCTTGGAGAAAATTCGCCAACTATACCAATTCGCTCTACCTGTATGAACCATGGTTTAAACACAACCGGATATACTTTCCAAAATACAAGAGATAATGCAAACCCTGCAATAAACCCTCCAAATAATGCTTTTGTATATTTATGAGAAAGTTCTATGATAACAAGATAGAATATTCTCCATTTTTTGAATGTTGTCATAATACCGCTTCAATGTTTTCGCCGGCATCAACCTACCATTAGAATTAGTGGACAAGTAAATTTAGAATAGATGTCACAAAGAACAGGACACTGCAAACGATCGTCATAGTAAATACGACACGCTCAGCTCCACGCTTACTCCTATAATAGTCTGCACCACCTATCCCACTTTGCAGGCCGCCTTTACTGTTTTGAAGCAAAATAAGTCCTATCACACAAAGCGCTGCAACAATATGAACAATTAACAATACCAATTTCATACGATATCCTTTCTAATAAATATCAATATCATGATGAACACACACCCATAATAACATCCGCTAATTTCATACTATCATGACGTATCAGACTGCGCACTAGTGTATCGCTTTTTGATTTTTGCGTAAACTGCCTCCCCACGATATCTGCACGAACAATGGCATATCCTTCCGCAGCATCAAGATCGTCTATTACCTGTTCTTCATGTGATTGTTTGTAAAATTCTATAGCTTTTTGAGGGATCGTTGAATTGTTTATAATAACAAC
>CAYSEV010000073.1:0-3289 GCA_964430295.1 uncultured Gammaproteobacteria bacterium | reverse complement strand
GTGAGCGCAGGAGGACTCGAACCTCCAACCATTTCCTTAAGAGGGAAGTGCTCTACCATTGAGCTATGCGCCCGTTTAGCGCGCCTGGAGGGAATTGAACCCCCGACCCTCTGTTCCGAAGACAGATGCTCTAATCCGCTGAGCTACAGGCGCTGCGTTACAAACAAAAGCACAGTGATGTGCCGCATTGTTTCTTAGATTATATCAAATTTAGAGTTCAATTTCTTCGTTTAATTGAGGTCTTCTAATATCGGTAATGCCGATTGTGTCAGATATTTTTCCTGAAAGTGCCTCCCGCTGTGGGTTTTCACCATGCGTGAGGATAATAGTTTTGACACTCTGTATATGGGTAACCCATGATATAAGTTGCGACTGATCTGCATGAGAACTCATAGTCTGAGTCTCGGAAATAGTCGCCTCTACATGAACATCTGTTCCATATATGTTTATATCTTTTTCGCCCTGTAATATCTGCCTACCTAATGTTCCTTCTCCCTGGTATCCTACAATAAGCAATCTTGTGGATTTTTGCGGAAGCAGCTCCTTTGCGTGGGCCAGTATTCTGCCACCTGTCATCATGCCACTCCCTGCAATTATTACCTTTGGACCCGGGGCGTACATGGCATCCATGCTATCTCTACGATTATGTGTGATGTGAAGATGTGGGAATACAAACGGATTATGTCCTTTAAAATCTTTTTGAATTTCAGAATTCATGAGTGACGTATATTTTTCATATATTTCTGTTGCTTTTTGGCCCATTGGACTATCCACATATACGGGAATCGTAGGATGTATGTGATAGAGAAGATGCAGTAATTCCTGTGTGCGCTCCAGAGAAAATGCAGGAATTAGAAGGGTTCCGACATTTTCTGTTATTGACTCAATTTCTTTTTTTAGTACATCTCGTGGGTGACCGACAGGATGGTTTCTATCTCCATATGTTGATTCCATGATGACAAAATCGGCAGACTCTATGAAATCAGTGGGTTTTGTGAGATCTTCGGGCGTATTCCCCAGATCTCCGCTAAATACGATGTGTTTACCATCAACCAGTATTTCTACAATTGCTGAGCCAATAATATGCCCAGCGTCACGAAATGTAATATGAAAATCTCCAATGGAAAATTCCTGATGATAGTTCACTACAGTAAACTTTTCTACGATTTGTGCCACATGCACTTTGGTAAACAATACATGCGCATCGTGATCTTCTATATGAATTTTTGCGCTATCAAGAAGCGATAATTCGGTCAACTCGGCTGTTGGTGCCGTCATATATACGTGGCCCTTAAAACCTTTTTGAACTAATATAGGCAGTCGTCCACAGTGATCCAAATGTGCATGTGTGAGTATCACTGCTGAAAGCGATTCTATATCTGCTTCTAACGGTTGAAAATTCAACGCTTCTACATCCGGCGGACCCTGAAAGGAGCCACAATCAACCAGAATCGTTTGCCCAGACTTTGATGTTACGAGATAGCTTGACCCTGTTACCGTACCTGCCGCGCCTAAAAATTTTATTTTCATGTGTTTTCAGTCTATACCTATCGTATTGCCGTTTGCAATCCTATGTCTCATATATTTTCTTTTATCTATTTGATTATTTTGTCATATAGGGAAAAACCTGTTGTCAATTTGACAAGGGGTACGGTCTATGTCAGTATGTTTTTATGTTGCGAAAAGCGTTGTTATTAACATCATGGTTTCCTTTATCTTTTTTGCTTTTGGTTATTAATTTTTCCGTTTTAAAATCATATTCTGCAGCAAAGGCAAATATTGATCATCCACTCAGTGCTAATCCTCCTGTTGAAATTACATTCCAACTATCTGCAGCTGGGGGTAGCGGACAGGTGCTGAGCGCTACAGTTGAGGCGGGTGATTCAAGGGCATTACTTCTGGAATCGTTTTTACGACAATATAAATCACCAATGGCACCATTTGCCGGCACTATAGTAGCTGAGGCAGACAGATTTGGAATTGATTTCAGGCTTGTGCCGTCGATCGCTATGTGTGAATCCAATGCTGGTAAACGGATGCCAAAAAAGGATGAATTTAATGCATTTGGAATTGCAGTGTATACAGGGTCTCAATACGGCAAAGCATTTGACAGTTGGCCGCATGCGATCTCGTGGGTGTCACAATATATAAAGGAACGCTATTACGATCGCGGCATTCATGATTTGCGAGATATAGGTGCAATCTGGGCGCCTCCCTCTGTTCAAACCGGATATTCCTGGACCAATTGTGTAGAGTCCTTTATGGAGAAAATTATATAGGTTATAATTAGCTTCAGACTAGCTTCAGAAGTATCACTCGAAAAATCCTACAAATAGTACCCTTTGTGTAATAAATTATGTCATAATGTATCCCATAATACTTGACAAAGTGGTAAGTTTGTGATACACTCTGTTCTAGATCCTAAGGTGAATGACTAATCTCATTTGCTTTAGGATTTTTTGGTTAGGCAGTTAATGAATGATTTCTTAATCATGAGTTTACTGCTAACGATCCAGCAAAGCTGGATACATTCTTAATTCTTTTCTCTTCACTTATTTCCTCATACATCGCCTCGAAAGACTTTATACAAGTCTCTCGATGTGAGGTAGGAGTTTATGAAAAAATACATAGGGTTACTTACAATCTGTCTACTGTTTACCTTAACCATTGGGGCACGTACTGTTGTTGCCTTCACTCCTGAAGCAGGTAGTGCCGGCGTGCTTGCGTCATTTGCACCGCTTCTGGTAGATAAACGTGTTGCACATCTGGAAGCTTTTTTACGATCGTATAACTCTCCACTAGCAGACCACGCAGTAACTTTTATACGGGAAGCAGATAAACACAATATGGATTGGCGTTTTGTTGCTGCTATTTCTGGAGTCGAGTCCACATTTGGCAAGCATATACCCTCCGGATCATACAATGCGTGGGGATGGGGGATTCCTACCGGTGCGCAATCAGGTATAGGGTTTAGAAATTGGGATGAGGGTATTGCCACAGTTACCAAAGGGTTAAAGAAGAATTATATAAATAAGGGTGCATCTACATTCGCACAAATCGGAGACATATACGCAGCCTCTCCTGTGTGGGCGTCCCACGTTGAATATTTTATGGATAAAATCATTAACTTTATCCCTGCTGAAAAAAATCAACTCGAAGTAACAATTTAAGTCCAACCTCTGGTATTTATCCTGATCCTCACGCTATAATACCCGTACGCTCCCGTGGCGGAATTGGTATACGCGCAGGTTTTAGGAACCTGTGCCGAAAGGCTTAGAGGTTCAAGTCC
>CAYSEV010000072.1:0-3364 GCA_964430295.1 uncultured Gammaproteobacteria bacterium | reverse complement strand
ACTGCTATACCTATCAACATTGGATTCATATACACCCTCCTTTATAAATCTTTATATACGTTTTCGTTACGAGTTTTTAGTCAGCCACTGTGTAAACTGAGTATACCCTAATGCGTTTACGATGTCATGTTTTGTAGCCCATCCGCGCCTGGCGACATCCACTCCATACGGCATGAGGAGTAACTGATCTATGGCATGTGCATCTGTATCTATACAGAACCGGATGCCCTTCTGTCGTGCTTCATATACAATTGTGTCTGAAACATCTAGTCTGGAAGGGTTAGCGTTAATTTCCAAGGCAATATCGCGTTCCTTGCAAATCGCATATACCTCATTCCATTTAAATGATACGCTATCCCGTTTTCCGAGTAATCTTCCTGTCGGGTGTCCAAATACTCGTACCTTTGGATGTGTCTGCAATGCCTTTACAACCCGCTCTGTCATTTGTTCGCTTGTCTGCGCAAAACTTGAATGAATAGAGACAACGACCGCATCCACAAATTCAAATGCCTCAGGAGGCAGTGCCAGCTCACCATCCGGCATGATATCTACTTCGCACATAACAAAGAGTTCAGGGACTGCTGTGTGTGGGTGCGCTTTTTGCACCAGTTTTTTCCATGCAGTGTGGCGTCGTCTATATTCCTGCATCCGTTTTTCCATAATACGGGCAATGTCAGATGCAGAATGATTTCCCACACTCGGATTATGATCACTAAATCCCATATAGGCATAATTCAATGCGAGTGCAGTATCCAGATTTTCTTCGATACTGTTGTCTCCTATATCATGCGAAGAAGATAAATCATACGATGAATGCAAATGAACGTCACCACGTATATCAGAATGTTGTAACAGTTTTGTAAATCCTGATTCTTTTGACAGTGCTGCTTCTATTTCTCCTCTGTCTTCTCGAAGTTCCGGTGGCACCCATTCCAGTCCTAGAAAGTTATATAACGCTTCTTCTGTACAAAATGTGTAAAGCTGTTTTTCAGCATCAAAGGCAATACCTTTTTTTGTATGTTCACCGTCATGAGCAGCTTTTGCGCCGTGGTCTTTTACTAGTTTGAGACCATATTCATTGAGTGAATACCCTCTTGATAATGCATGCTCACGAAGTTTTATATTATGTGCTTTACTACCGGTAAAATACTGTAACATTGCTCCATAAAGTTCCGGGAGTTGTACACGCAAGTCTACCTGACGCCCGTTATGCAACAAGAGTGATGCTCCCGTAGGCCCCTGCTCTATCAGTTTTTGATGCGGATATTGGATAAACCGTTCTATAACCGGTTTAGGATCGGTTGTCGCAACCGCTATATCTATATCACCAATTGTGGACACCCGACGCCGAAGGCTTCCAAGTGTAGTAGAAAGTTTGACGGTTGTTTCCTTCAGAATAAATGTCATGACTTCCGATGCTATGCGGTCCGCTTCAGAAATCAGAATTCTATGTTCTTTTATTTGCCCGCGTTTGAAGGCATCGATATTGACGAGTAAATCCGCTTCGGATTTTTCACCGAACCCCTCAAGATCAGCTATTTTATGAGCATGCGCTGCCTGTTCCAAATCATCGATGACTGTTTTTTCATCCGTAAGTTTCAATTCTGTCACAAGTCTGTATGCTTTTTTCGGTCCGACACCGGGGACTAAAAGAAGCGGAAATATAGACGCAGGCACTGAAGACAAAATAGAGTCAAACTGGGGGACCTTTCCCGTTGAGAACAATTCAGACAAATGTGCTGCTATAGTTTTTCCGACGCCTGGAATTTCATCTAGTTTTCCTTCTTTCCAGTATTCTTCTACCTGTCCTGTAAGTTGTTCTATACTTTCAGCCGCTTTATCATAGGCAATGATTTTAAACCGGTTTTCATTTTGTATAAGATAAACAGTCGAAATTTTCCGTAGAAGCACTGCAATTTCCTGATTTGTCATATATGTCACATCCTATCACACCATTGTTAAGCCCACAATTTTCGATTATAATGCTAGAGCTTGGGATCGTAGCTCAGCTTGGTTTAGAGCGTCGCCCTGTCACGGCGAAGGTCGCGGGTTCGAGCCCCGTCGGTCCCGCAGAAGAAACACATTTTTGGGTTACCAAAAATGTGTTTCTTGTGTCCCCTCACCCCGTATCCGATTCATTGCTACACAATACTATCGGGAGAGTTGCGGGAACACTGCCCCAAATATATCTGCCTAGAACGGAGGAACGTACACACTATGTGGAAATCTATAAAAGAGAGTTTTGAGTCCCCCGATTCCTATGTTTCCCTGGCTCTTGGACTTGCTGTTGTATTAGTCGTCGGTATGATTACCGTGAACTATTTCAAATCCGTGAATTCAAAGAACGCAGAAGATGCAAAAAAGTCTGCAGAAATCACAGAAAAAGCAGCTGCCCTTCCGATGAAATATAAAGTGGAAGAGGGAGATACGCTTTGGTCTATTTCCGAAAAATTCTACAAGAGTGGATATAACTGGGTAGACATAGCCCAGGCAAATAAACTCGCAAATGTAGGATACATCGAAAAAGATCAGGAATTACTTATCCCTGAAGCAAAGGCACTTGTTGCCACACAGGGGCAGGTTTCATCAGCAACAACAGAGAAAAAACAGTACACCGTTGTTCACGGAGACAGTCTCTGGTCCATCGCGATCAAACAGTACAATGATGGCTACAAATGGGTAGAAATTGCAAAAGAAAACAACCTCACAAATCCGAATCTTATTTTTTCGGGAAACGTGCTGGTGTTACCGTAAACTATTTGTTGCAACAAATTCTCTCAATAGATTATTGAGAGGTACAGTAAGAACCTTTATAATAGCGATATAGTGAAACGCGTCACGTATCGCTATTAGCAGGTTTTCGCGGGATTAGTCGCCTCATCGGCGACCCGCTAATAGCGGGTCTCAAAAAAGCGACCCGCCGAAGAGGCGGGTACACTGGTAGTCTCCGCATCGGAGGCCTGCCGAAGAGGCAGGTATGAAATAGGAAATATGTTTTATACATATGTTCTCTATAGCATTAAATCAAAAAGGCTTTACATCGGGTTTACTGAAGATTTAAAACAAAGGATAAAAGATCATAATAATGGGAAAGGCGGATATTATTCAAAACGCAATTATCCATTTAAATTGATCTTTTATGAGGCATTCTCAGCTAAAGAAGATGCCCAAAAACAAGAAAAATTTTATAAAACTGGATACGGTCGAGAAGTATTAAAGGAAAAGATTAATAATAGTATAATAGTAACAATGCGGGATTAGTTGCCTCATCGGCGACTACCCAAGGTAACAAGCGGGATTAGTACACCGGTAGTATGCATCCTTCCCAAGGATGAGAAGCGAGTTCAATTCTCGTATCCCGCTC
>CAYSEV010000071.1:0-3558 GCA_964430295.1 uncultured Gammaproteobacteria bacterium | reverse complement strand
CAAAACCTCTGATCGTGGTTCGACTCCACGTGGCCCTGCAAAAAGCATCATTTGGAAAAGCTATGAAAAATATTTCAGGTATTAGCTATCTTGTTGGAGCGATATGCTACATATTGTTTCTCTTTGTGATGTTTTCTAAAGGATCGTCATTTATTTTTGCTATTGGCACGTATCCTTTTTTATATTTGTTCCCTGAGCTTAGAGATCCAAACGTAGGACTGGGAGGTCTTCCAATACTTCTTTTCGGCGGACTTATAGGAACTTTTATGTTTTCGATAACTATGTATTATGCAGCAAGGATACTGAAAGTTCCGCTTTCCTTTAGCAAGATTATTATAGGTTTTCTTGGCTTATCGATCGTTCTTAATTTATTAAATTTGCTTTTCAATTTCGTTTGAAACAAAACAAATAAATCACATCTCCAATAAGTTCTTCAAGGCATGCAAAATAAATCACGAGAACCGTGATAAGAGTACCACAGAAATCACTCCCAATACTATTCCTATCAATTCAATTATTCCGATTTGTTCCTTGAAGTAAAAAGTTCCGATCAATACAGTTAAAAGAATCGTGAACACAGAGTATACAATTCCAACTGTCGAAAATTTTACTGATTTATATACCCAGTACCATAAAACAGCATCTACTGCGTAGAGTACTATTCCAAAGCCTAGCAACCAGTTATTTTTTGTTTCTGCAGCTTGTTTTAGAAACACATCTGCTACGATTGCGCCCAACGAAATAATAAGTGTCCAAAATACCATATCTTATATGTGTGTCCGAAGTCGTTTATATACACCCACCACAATCGTCACTATCAATAACACGAACGAAACAACCACAAGTATTTCACTCCATAAAATAATTTTTTGCCCTACACCTCCAACAGTTGAATCTACAGGTGAAATTGGGTTTTCCACCGGGGTCAACGGAGGTTCTGATACTTCTACTATAGCTGGATCAGACTGCTTCGCTAGCTGATTACCCATACCAAATTTTCCAATACCACCGTTACTTCCATTGGGTGAAGTTGTCTGAATAGCAATTGGAGTATTTGTCGGAGACGGTATTGGCGTGGTCTTTTTTGTCGGGGACGGCGTCATAACTGCATTTTTTGTCGGTGTGGGAGTTTGAACTTGTTGTCTTGTCGGTGTGGGAGTAGTTGTACTTTGATGCACCACTGTTGGTGTCGGTGTATTGGTTTTCTGTGTTGGGACTGGTGTGTTTGTGATAACACGAGTGGGTGTGGGAGTGTTTGTCACTTCGGGTGCACTTGCACATATAGAACCCACAAGATTTGGATCCAAATATCTGGCCATATTACGTACATGTCCGGAGGGCATGACAGTGGTTACATCACTGCCACAATCATGACCGTGATGAGGACGAGAACGTGAGCCTTTTTCGTATACATTTCCGTTATATGAGTATAAACAACGTGAATCACTTTGCATTTGTGATCTTGTTATGCAATTGGACGCGAAAAATGTAAGCTGCAGAGCACGTGCTATCACAAAATTGACCAGGAAAAAAATAAATAGAATATGAACCCAGTACAAACGTACCACGTGCCACGCTGAGGGCGTATGTTTTATTTTCTGCTTCGATTTCATTTAAATATACCTGCTCCTATGAATATCACTATAAGGGATATCCAAAAAAGCACAAGGATTATAGTAACCACTGTTTTTGTTTTCATGACATTTCAAATTCTTCTGTATATATATGATGTCCAGAAACACCCAGTTCTTTCAATTGTTTTTTCAGTGCGTGCATCATAGCTGGCGGTCCGCAGATAAATATATGCTTTTCGACCAGTGATCCACTTAGTTCCTCGATATGTTTTGCTGTAATTCTCCCCTTCTCAGCAGAATACCATGGAATAATGCGTACATTTCCGATGGAATCTTCTATATCTTTCAATTCAGTAAGATGCGCAGCTTCTGATGGATTTGTCATACAGTAATAGATATCTACTGGAATCACACCAGTGAGCGTATATGCCATACTAATAAATGGTGTTATGCCTATCCCACCGCCAATCCAGACATATGACTTGGCGGGATTAAAATACGATGAAAACCTACCATACGGACCCTCTAAAAATACTTTTGAGCCTTTCGTAGCGGAACGAATCCATGTGCTATAGTCTCCAAGGGCTTTAATACTGAGGCGAATAGTTTCCTGAAGTGGAGACGAACTTATAGAAAATGGATGAGGGTCACGATCCTGGCTGACTTTATCGGTCATAGATAAAAACACAAATTGCCCAGGATAAAAATGCATGATAGCCCCGGATTTTTCCGGATTCAATATAAGTTGCGTAACGTTACCCTCTGCATCTATAACATCCGATACTATATAGGCATGCCGTGGGACAAGGACACGTCCAAGTAGTGTTCTATATATAAATGCTATCATCCCAATTGCAGTGATACCTGTAATATATACAAACAATGGACGATAGTGAGAAACATCGCTCGAGACAAGCAGCCCATGCATTGCGCCCAAGAAGAATGCCGCCCCCAAAAACTTATGAGTAAATCTCCACACTTCGTACGGAAAATCCAGATAATACGTTATGATAAGAAGAGCCATCATAGACAGAAGTGCTGCCATTCCAATATTTATAGTCCAATCTGATCCGGGAAGGAAAAATGCTGCTGCTGCAGACCAAGCGCCGGATGAATATGGATACACAAGCAACAACGGATGTATAAGCAGTAGTATGAATGCAATCCCACCAAGCGTGTGATGAGCCTGATATACTCTGTTCATACCCCCAAAAAAGTCTTCAAGCCAGGTAATTCGCATGCTTAGGACAAATGATAGAGAGAATGCTACTACTCCAATTAATGCTGTGAGTTCACCAAAAATCAGAAGTATAGAAGAAAGATCCGCAAAGCGTTGTAGAGCATCGGGCTGACTAAACCATAGTATAACGGGTAAGAGTGATAATAAACTGACAATAATCCAACCTCGCAGACTATCTTTCATGTCGTAAGCATACCAAAAAGTTCTAATGGGATATAGAAGCTACATATCACAATATGCAAGTCTATGCTCCAGAGTCTTTGCTTCTTTGACGGCAGAAATAATGGATTGCGACACCATTTCCGCCGCATATGCGCCTATAAGGTTCACATCCGCACGCTTTTGACAGGTAGATAGTGAGAAGATAGTGTCGCCATCAAACATGGTATGTGAAGGTCTGATTGTCCGAGCAATACCGTCCTGTGCCATCTGAGCCACTTTATTTACTTCTTCTTTTGTAAGCTTGGCATTTGTGCCAACTACACCGATAACCGTGTTTTTCCCTGCCAAAGAAAGTATTGCCTTCCCTGCAATCGATTTCATCGATTCTTGTGTGTTAGCAAATGTGTGTTTCTTAAGCGGGTGTCTGGCACCCGCAATTATGGCATTTGTTTGAGGATCTATCACATCACCAAAAGCGTTTACGATTATAAGAGCTCCTACGTATATACCATTGCCAATATATTCGGCAGCACTTCCCAATCCACCTTTCATTTGACGTGTTGGCCCAAATATACCTCCCAC
>CAYSEV010000070.1:0-3816 GCA_964430295.1 uncultured Gammaproteobacteria bacterium | reverse complement strand
TGGGAAAAGGAATTCCCAAATGATCGCAATATGTATAATCGTTACGCACACGTACATTTCATATTTGATCGCAACGCTAATGTAACTATTCAGCCGAAACTCACACAACCAGGACCAGACCAGCTTTCGCCCGTATTGGAACCGTGTGACAACTTCCTACGGGAAAATAATGTAGGGTATATAATGACAGCAACTGCGTTTACACGCAAAGACGCAGCATGCGCAAACCTTATAAAGATAGTATCGTATCCAACAATAAATATTTATATTTACTCCCTGAAATTTTAAACCGCATACCAACGGGGCCTATCCCCAGTATCGATACTATGCTGGTGTATATTCGATCTACTGATTCTTCGTCAGAAAACAGACTAACGCAATAACTTTTGTTACCAATCTTTTGCTCACTAGCCTCTCATTAACCGCAACATTCTACGGTAAACTCTCTTCGCAAACTGCTTTCCTTTTCTTATCGGATATAGCACCTTATTACCCACTTCATAAGCACGGCGATTGTCGTTCAGGATATCCTTTAGGTGTTTATCTAGAGTTTTTGTGCCCAAGGGTTCTATTTTTTGTACATGAAGCCTAATGTCTGCATACACGTTCTGTAAATTATACTTTAGATTCTCGTATTCCAACTCGGCGAAATCACTGTTCATTACAATCATCGTATAGTAGCCTGCGTCTTGCGCCACATATGAATACGATCGCTCAATAGCGTGCAAAAGTGTGCCATCCGTCTTCATCGGCTCATCTGGGAAATTGTTATATTGCCATTTGTGATCAAACATCTTTTTTAACGCCTTAGGACGACACCAAAGCATACCACCCACAGGGAAAATAGGGTGCTGATCTTTTGTCAATTTAATATCACAGCCTAAGCTTTTTAGTAACTCTTGGGTATTATCGAAGTTCTGAGGGTTAGTCCACAAATCAGCAAACGCTGAATCATAGAGAGCATGGTTTGGCTCAGGTGGCATAGCTATACCCAATCGTTTATTCTCTGCGAATGTATGTAGTATATTTTCTACATATTCACGTGATTTTGTCATATTCTCATATACCTTATACGAAAATCCGTGCGAAATCGTGTAGTTAGATGCCCCTTCGTACGGTGAGCTCTTGTCATGCATGATACAGGCTACATCGTACTGCATTATAATTTTACGCATCCCCACCAAAAGAGCCCCCTCCCCACGCCCACGGTTTTTGACAACATGGACTTGCACTATATTGAACCCCATGTCAGCAAGAGCACGCTCAAATGTGCGCTTTTTTTCTGGCGTATTGGTACTAATGTGTAAATCAGTATACTTTGGCAGTGAACTTAATTGAGACTTCATAAATTCAATCATATCCTCACGATATATATGCACAAACGCACCAAATTTAAGCGGCTTAGGAGAAACCCTTGCATGATCTGGGGAAAGAATCTTTGTCAGTACTAACTGTTTCCAAATACTATATAGGTCCCCATTGCGCAGAATGGTATCCCACATCATCCCTGTATCATACTTCGTATGATCTCTGACATAATTAAACGAATCACGTAACTCATTAGCGATTGTGTTGCTCATAAAATCATCGATGTTCGAATAAAAATGCCTACGCTTAACTATAGGTAGTCGTCTTTTTTCGAGCAACTCTGTCGTCATAAATGCAAGATGGTTTTTTGTTAATTGCTTTATATCGTCCGTCTGCACAAACACGTCATAGCTATACCCTCTCTTGGCAAAAAACTCTGTAAATCTTACCTCGAACTTGAAAACGGCGTCATAATACGTTTCAATTTTCGGAAAAGTTTGCCAATACTTCTTAAAATCATCACTCTTTAGAATTGAGTTTCGAATCGCAAGAAAGTAACTATGAATATGATCGCCAAACTCAATAAATTTACCGTGTAGGGGCACTACATCAGAATATCCCTTGGTCAGCCCCCATAGATCAATTTTTTTCTTGTTCATATCATCGAATACTTCGGAAAAAGGATAGAGGGGACCAAATACCGTGTCATTGCACAACACCAATTCATCATACTCTGCTAGATTTTCATATCCTATTTGCTCTATTCCAAATTTATATGCAGTTACATCAAATCCCGAATTTTCTCTCTGTATCACCTCTCCAAATTTTTCTAGTTTTGGCTTATCCTCGTCCTTGATCTCACCATTCACGATAATTAGAACTTTGGAGCTGTTTTTAGATAATTCTGCCAGATAGTATGTTTTGTAATCGTCTACAATACCGTCCTTATCAAAAAAAATAAATATGGTTAATCGTTTGAATTCTTTTTCTGACGCCATTATCGCCCCCTTTTTTTAAAAATAGCTGTTATTTTACTTATCTTTTTTATCAAAGCATCACCAAGCCTATACGCGTCAGAATCAAGAATGCTATTAATCTTAGCCTCTTTGGATTCTATAATTTCCTTGTCCAGAGTGTTTCTTTGCTCTAGGTATTCTTTACGTACTATTAAATCAGGTACCATCCTAGCGTAGTTAAAAAACTCTGCTGCACATATTCTCTCGATAGCTGCATCAACATTGGGCCCCCTAAGGGTCTGCCGGCAATATGCCATAACTACATCTCTAAAGAACTCTACCGAATTAAACTTCTTACCATTATAGTCAACCGTAGTCTTAACGGTTCCATCCGAGGTCGTTCCCGGCACCTGCCTATACCAGTAAAGAGTCTCGCCAATCACTCCTATCTTCTCAACCTTACTCATAATCTGCACTAAGATAAAATTATCTTCAAAGATATTTGTCACTAAAACTGTATAGTCAATATCATTAAATAATTCCTTCTTAAATAATTTGCACGGCACAGTCTGAAGAGTCAGTTTGTTAGTGGTGGTTATATGATAATGATCGGCAAAAGCACCCGCATTGCTGTCTATGGTATATGGAGTTGTAGGATTAGAAGTCTTTACTTTCTTTTTATAGATACCGGAAAATGTTTCCATATTACAGGCCGAGATGCTCGTCTTTGTAGTAATCATCGTTTCATATAGGCGCTCTATGTATCCTTCCTCGATAATATCGTCCGCATCCACAAAGCACACCAAGTCTGCGGTTGCCTTCGCTAGACCATCTCGCCTTGTCCTTGCAGCATTTCCATTTTTGGTCTTTATGTAAATAACATTGGGCAGTCTATCGGCATAAGAATTGACTATCTTAGCAGAGCTGTCGGTCGAGTCATCGTCAACCACAATAATTTCAAGATTTTTATATGTTTGCCTTGCGACGCTATCAAGACATTCGGCCACAAATTCCTCGGTATTATGCATCGGAATAATCAACGATATTAGTGGCAAATCTTTACCTGACATATTGAAATACATACCTCTCCGTATATTAGACTATATCCCCATTATAACAGATTAAACACTTTTACTCTAATGTTTGACACAACTATAATGTTCATGCTAATATATAAACGGTGCTGCGATAAAAATTAAAAAAGGTATTATTATGCGATTGAGATCTAACAAGTCGAGAAAAAATTTAATCATTACACTATCTGTCATCGTCGTCTTAGCAATTAGCGGTGGTGCCTATGCATTGATATTGCAAACAAATAATTCATCCGATACAAATACAATAAAAGATAGTGGTGATTCTAGCAATAATTCATCTAGCTCATCAGATTCCAGCACAAACCCAAACACGCCCGACACAGAATCAACTACTACTGATCCAGATTCAAAAACTCAACAAACCTACGAAGGCGATAATGCAAATTCCAGTGCATCTCTGACTGGTGTTATTAGCTATAAATCAGTTGTGGATACTAACCTAGTTATTCGTACCA
>CAYSEV010000069.1:0-4287 GCA_964430295.1 uncultured Gammaproteobacteria bacterium | reverse complement strand
TACCCTTTATTCTAAACCCCGCAATTAACGTTTGTAAAGTAGCGATTGATTGATTTAGATCCCGATCTTTTGAAAGAAGCAGATGAAATTTGGCTGTTATTATTTCTATAGATACGGTATCCGGTTCTAAAACAGAAGTAACCGATTCAATTGATTGCAAATTCGAGATGGCCTGAATCGCAAATAGTACTTTTTCACTTGCAACTTTTTCGCCTTTTATAAGCTGTACATGAGAAAATACCATAATCGGTAGCGTTCTCCCCTGATCGCCATACTCCAATACATAACCTTTTGCATCTATAAGTGCTACACGATCTGATGTTTTTAAAATCGCAAATGGGTGGCGAAGCACAGGTTGAATTACTAACGTATGCGGAAATTTTTTCCGAAATACCACATCCTCCAATAGTTGATTTTCTTTCAGAATATCTTGTCGTATTTTATCTGATGGAAAAAACAATAAATTTTTAGATATCTTTTTTTCATCCACAACAACCGATATACTATCGCCTGCTATTTCTATTGTCTGAATAACAAAAAATGTGCGTATAGCCCAATAGACAATAAAACTGACAGCAGAAACACTGATCAGTACTATCATTGTTCGCAAAAATGTATTTCTATACACACTCATAGAAGTGACATAACTTCATTTACAACTAGAGTGGCTCCATTATGTGGCATAGTTGCCGCCAGAGTTTGAGCATGAGATTGTATTTTTGATAGAGTATTAAACATGTGTTTCATAGTATGAAAAAGACTATCTGGTGTCGTAGTGTTTTGTTTTAAAATTACTGCTGCCCCCTTCGAAGATAGCCAGGTGGCATTTTGCAGCTGTTCTCCGCCACCGGACCATGGAAGTGGTATACATATCATAGGTATTCCTAATGTTGCAAGTTCAATTGTCGTATTTGCACCAGATCTCCCAATGACAAAGGATACTGAGTTGAAAATATCCGTCAACTGATCATCTGAAACATATGAATAAACATGGTAACGATTCTGCAGTTCTTTTGATAACGACATTTTATAGCGCATAGCTTCATCATAGGATAGCCTACCAGTTTGATGAATAATGTCACAGAGTGAAAGCATGTCAGACAATTTTGGATATACCAATACATTTACAGATACTGCCCCTGTCGTACCACCAGTAACATAGACTACTGGGCGTTTTTGTGCGGCGGTTGGGTGGCGCCCTATGTTCAAAATACTACGACGAATTGGTAAACCGGTATATACGCCTTTCTCTTTTGAGAGTGAAGATAGCATTTCAGGAAATGTTACACAAATTTTTTTTGCAAAGCGTGCAATAATGCGATTAGCAAGTCCCATGACAGAGGTCTGCTCATGTGTAACAGTCGGAACACCCAATACCCACCCTGCCACAACAACAGGTAATGCAACATATCCTCCAAACGACACAATACACGAAGGTTTCTCATGAAAACAAATTCGTAACGCCTGAAAAAAGCCAATCGGGATTTTCAATAAGGATATCAGGGAATGAATAGAGATAAATCTCTGAATTCGACCTGTGGTAACAGAAATAAATTGTATACCTAATTTATCCATTTCTTCTTTTTCATGTGATAAATCCTTATGATGTTCTGTAGCATGTGTGCGACCAATAAACACAATCCGTAGCGTACTATCTCGTTTCTGTAGCTCCTCGAGTGTCGCTATTGCAGGAGTCAGATGCCCACCTGTTATAAGTATTGTTTTTTGTTTTTTTTTCATGAATGTTTGCTGATATTTATTAAAATACCCATAGCACTAAGGACAATAATAAAACTTGATCCGCCATACGATATAAAAGGTAATGGTACGCCCGTCAGAGGTATTAGAGCAACCATAGCCCCTAAATTAATAAGTGTCTGGACTGCAATCCAAGATGTTATGCCAAGGGCGAGTAACCTTCCAAATACCTCTCTAGCACGAATGGCAATCGCATATCCCCGCCATATAATAGAAATGTACACAGACATAACAAGCATCGCTCCTATAAACCCGGTCTCTTCACCGATAATTGCAAATATAGAGTCTGTATTTGCTTCCGGTAAATACTCATATTTTTGTCTGGATTTCCCTATACCTACGCCAGTCCAACCTCCGGATCCAAGAGCTAACAATACCTGACGAATATGATACGAAGAACCGAGTGGATCGGCATGGCGGTTAAAAAATGTTGTGATTCTCTGCATTCTATATGGAGCTATAACTGCCAAAATTATAACAGCAGTCAATAACATTGGAATCATAAACATGAAATGTCGAATTGGAGCTCCGGAGAAAAAATATAGAAGCATAGCAATAGAGAGAATAATCATGCTTGTTCCTAAGTCAGGTTCAAGCATCACAAGTCCAACGACCATCCCGAGAAATATCAAAAATGCCACAAACCTGCTTTTTTCCGGGTGAGAAAACCATGAAGAAAGATAAAAAATCATTGTTAATTTGGCAAGTTCTGCAGGCTGAAGGACAAAAAAGCCAAAATTAATCCATCTGTGCGCACCATATGCGCGAATACCCGCTCCGGGAATAAACACAGCCAAAAGTAACACAAGTGTTCCTATTAAAAATGGCAATGCATAATGTCGCCAAACTGTATATGGAATTCGTGCAAAAACAAAGAGGGAAATCATGCCTGCTATAAACCATTTTATCTGTTCTTTTACATAATAATACTGATTTCCAAAATCCCGAAGGGCCAATGCAACAGAGGAATCATATACCATGAGAACACCAAACAGAGATAGTACAATAACGCTCACAACAAGCCAAGGATCAGCTCTATGTGTTGTTTGATGCTTAGTCTTTGAGATTCTTAACTTCATCTTTAAATTCCTTTCCTCTCTCCTTGTAATTTGCAAACATGTCAAACGATGCACACGCAGGAGATAATAATACAACATCCCCAGGGGTGGTCTCTTGCGTGGCTTTTTGGACAATGTCATGCATAGTTGTAAGTCCTGTAAAAATGGGCCCGGTATAACCTGCCATAGTAAGTGCGTGAACAATTTTTGTAGTCATCGCGCCTATCACAATGACTCCTCTCATATTTGCAGACACAATTCGCTTTGCCAGTTTTGTATAGTCTGAACCCTTTTCAGATCCACCTAATATCAACATAATCGGCTCAGTAAATGAATCAATCGCTGCAATTGCAGTTTCAGGAACTGTAGAGAATGAATCGTTAATATAGGTGACATTGTGTATTTTGGTTACCAATTCAAGCCTGTGTTCAAGTCCCTCAAATGATTTCGCTGCCTGTTGAATATCTTTTATGCTCACACCTATTACGCGGCTTGCGAGGGTTGCAGCAGCAATGTTTTCAAGATTATGGAGTCCCCGAAGTTTTATATCAGACAATGAACAAATTTCTATAAGTGTGTTGTCTTCACGTAATTTCACTATACCATTCTCAACGTACGCATTGGCACTGGTATCTGTTCTGCTAAAACTCAGTTTGGTACTTGCGTTGGATTCTATTCCAAATATCGTACTTGTTTCATCGTCAGAAGTATAAATCACGGTATCTGTATTCGTTTGAAAATCTATAATGGCTTTTTTTGCTGCTACATATGCTTCTCTGGATTCATGATAATTAGTTGCGTTTGGGTCAAAGTTCGCAAGATGCTCTGAAGTAATCTTCAACACTACTGCAACTTGGGGGCTTTCATTAAGATCTTCCAGTTGAAATGACGATAGTTCTAAAATCACCACATCAGAAGGTGTAATATCAGAAATACGGGATAATAATGGCGACCCGATATTTCCTCCTAACCAAACATTCCGCCCCGCTTGTTTTGCCATTGTATATATAAGGGAGCTTGTTGTCCCTTTTCCCTTTGTGCCAGTCACACCAATAATAGTCGCATTACAATGGGAAAAAAATAACTTGGTAAGACTTGTTAGATGTTGTCCTCGTTTTATAGCAGCTTGTAATTGTGGTGTCCTAAGAGATATTCCCGGTGATCGCACGATCATGTCATACTCATGTAAATTATTCAGATATTCATCACCGAGAATAAATGTCTGCGTATAGGATGACAATTGTTCAAAATTTTCCCCCAACTGATCCTTTGACCGTCGGTCAAGGCACGTAACGACTGCTCCACAAGCTGCCAGAAATCGAACAGTGTCAATTCCCTCTACTGAGAGGCCTACAACTGCAACTTTTTTCCCTTTATACCATGATTTGCTTGACGGAAATTTCATGATGTAATAAATGACTAAAGATATCAGAGACAACTGTAGCATCTCCTGTTGTTACATACTCCACTG
>CAYSEV010000068.1:0-4401 GCA_964430295.1 uncultured Gammaproteobacteria bacterium | reverse complement strand
TAGTTTTCTTCCTCAAAAAAATAAGTGTCTGTTTCTTCTTTGTATTTATATTGTCTCTAATACATATAGTATGGGTGATGAATCATTTTGGGCACTTCGAGACGTATCACTCAGTATCTATGATGGAGAATATGTAGCCATAATGGGCCCATCCGGTAGCGGAAAATCAACGCTTATGCATAGTATTGGCTGTTTAGATCATCCATCTGAAGGGAATGTTTTTATAGATGGTATAGATGTTTCAACCATGAAGGAAACTGAATTAGCGAAGGTTCGTAATCAGAAAATTGGATTTGTCTTTCAACAATTTAATTTGCTGCGTAAAACATCAGCAATCTCAAATGTAGAATTGCCTTTATTGTATGCTGGTGTGCATGCTGCAGAACGAAAGCAGCGGGCAATTAGCCTTCTGCAAGAAGTAGGATTAGGATCTAAACTTCAAAATTTTCCTTCTCAGCTATCCGGTGGACAACAACAACGCGTAGCGATCGCACGTGCGCTAGTGACAAATCCAAGTATCCTTTTGGCAGATGAGCCGACAGGCAATCTTGACAGTAAGTCAGGCGGTGAGGTCCTTGCCTTATTTGATACGCTTCATGAAAAAGGAAAAACTATTATACTCGTAACTCATGATGAAAGCGTTGCCACACGCGCAAGGCGTATTATACGAATTTCTGATGGTGTCATTATAAAAGATTATAAGAATACTGTTAAAAGAAGATAACTATGGATATAGCGGAATTTTTACTACTGGCAGTACGTGCATTACAGACAAATAAGGTTCGAGCACTGCTTACGATGTTAGGCATCATTATTGGAGTGGCGTCAGTTATACTTCTTGTTTCAATTGGCACGGGCCTGCAGGAATATGTTACTAAAACGTTTTCTTCATTAGGTTCAAATATGGTATTCGTACTCCCTGGTAAAGTAGATATTAAAAGAGCCGGGGGCAGACCCACGACCTCTGTAAGTAAATTTGAAATAACAGATGTAACTGACATTATGCGACAAAGCTCAGCCGTAAAAATTGCTACTCCCTCTATTGTTTCTACAGCCATTATTTCATACAAAGGTAATTCAACGAGTACGGAAACCAGCGGTATTTGGCCAGAATATATGACCATGCGCAATTACACGGTTGCTCAAGGTGAAACAATAACGCAAAGTGATGTTGAACGCACTCGAAAGGTCATAGTATTGGGCCCAAAGACAGCAACAGAACTGTTTGGGGATAGTGATCCAATAAATAGTTTCGTAACTATTAACGATATACGGTATCAGGTAAAGGGTGTTACAGAATCGAAAGGTGGCGGTGGGGGACTCGGATCGGATGTGGATAGCCAGGCTTTTATTCCACTCACGACAGCCATGCGACAATTTGATCAAACACGGCCGTATGTACTACTCATTGAAGCTGCTGATCAGTCTCTGGTTGCACAGGCAACGGCTGATGTTAAAAAAATACTCCTTAAGCGCCTTAAAGAAGATGATTTTACCGTACTGGAGCAAACAGAACTACTCAATACCATTACACAATTTTTGGGAGTGATAACCGTAGCGTTAGGAGGCATTGCCGCTATTTCATTACTGGTTGGAGGTATTGGTATTATGAATATTATGTTGGTTTCAGTGACGGAGAGAACGAGAGAAATCGGCCTTCGTAAAGCTGTCGGTGCCACACCGGGAGCTATATTACTACAATTTCTTATTGAAGCAATTATTCTCAGTTTGGTAGGTGGAGGAATTGGAATATTTTTAGGCATGTTGGGTTCATTTGCCTTGAGGTCTTTTATTCAAACAGCGGTTACCCCTTGGTCAATATTTCTGGCTTCCGGATTTTCGGCTGCCATAGGTATTATTTTCGGCGTGGCCCCGGCAATACGAGCTTCACGGCTTGATCCAATTGAGGCGCTTCGCTATGAGTAAAGAGTTTGATATAATACGTTTACGGACGATTAGCTCAGCTGGTAGAGCGCTTCATTTACACTGAAGATGTCAGGGGTTCGAGTCCCTTATCGTCCACTGAAAATTGATTGCATTGCATCTATTCTTCTTTGTATAAATGGTGAAAAGTGACCCGAATATTTTTTTTGTATTTCCGGATTTCTATAATCAAGTGGACTTAATTTTTTCCTGCATATTTGAGATTTACAATAGCATATCCCATCTTCTGAATAGAGCCATTCTTGATCCATGTCCCATGTAGCGACATCCAATGTTATTTCTTCACCGGCTTTAATATCTCTTCGGGCAACGACAGTCACTTCATCCGTCAGCCATGCTGTAGGATCACACGAATGGTTTAAATATTCATCGACGGTTTCTTCTGTATCTGACGTCGGTAAGACAATAAACGTATCTAACTCAATTGGAAAAGCTGTTTGCAGCCGATATACCTTCTCATCAAGATCTTTTCTTTGCACAACCAATCCACCAAATACCATGATTAATTCATCTTTATTAATAGGGGCTTTTGTAAATATCCCTTTTCCACTTATAGCAGACTCTAAGACGGTAAGACGTGGATCTATCCAAGATCGTTTTGCATACTGACGATTCATATTTCGATATTTTAATATTAAATGATTTGTATATCAATTGTTTTCAATAAATATTTATATATAATAAATCAACTATATCTCATGGTTCATAATCGTAATTCAACTGTATGAAAAGGTATGTATTTATTCTTCTATCCATAGTATTTTGTGCGATACTCTACTTATTTTTTACTAATGCAAATTTTGCTCAAAGCCTACATACAATAATTTCTCTTCGCAACAAGCCATCATGCAAAGATTGTAATATTATGTTTGTTACCATTGATTCCTGCGGTGCGAATAATATTCAGTGCTATGGGTATAACAGAGAGACTATGCCCAATTTTTGTGCGTATGCAAAACAAAACATTATTTTTAAAAATGCGTATGCAAATGCACCATGGACATTGCCGAGTCATGCGTCTTTTTTCACAGGGCTATATCCTTCCAATCATCATGTTAATAATGCATTTACTGATCCCTTATCACCCAATATTCCTTTATTATCTGACGAGCTGCATAAAAATGGATACGAAACAATTTTTGTTATGCCGCCTAATAATGAAATACTGTCAGACACAATTATATACAACCGCGGCATGACGAAGTTAATTGATAACTCTAATTTAGACGATGATGGGATCGCGGAAGCAATATCAGCCTTAAAGGCTAATATGCAACGTGGGGAAAAAACATTTGTTTCACTGTATAGTCAACAATGTCATTATCCCTACTATGTCGGCGTTGGTCACCATGCTTTCACCGATGATTACATACCTGATGTTCCCGTTGATTCGGATCATGTATCAATCAATTTTGATAGAGGGTTTTATGAATATGTACTTTCAACATCATATGTCAATATGAATAAATCCAAAGGTGTTGAACCGAAAAATTACGCCTTCTATAAATTGTTATATGAAACGCTCTTAGAATCAGGATCGTATGAAAAGGCGAAAATAAAGATATCATCTGCGCAACACGATAGTAGATTTGATCAAAACCTATACGTTCAGCAGTATTTACAGTATTTTTTTGAGAGCAAATCAAATACGACAGATGTACGGTTGTTAAACTACATGAGAGCATTGTATGACGAATCTATGCTCAATTTGGATCGCAATATTATAAAAAAACTCGTTTCAGCGTTTGAGTCTGGTGATCTTATGCAACATACGATACTTATTATTTCTGCTGAGCATGGAGAAGAATTTGGTGAACACGGTGTATATGGACATACGACATTATTTAATACAAATATCCATATCCCGCTCGTCATGCATATACCTGGCTATCCTTCAACAGTTGTATCCGATCCGGTTCAATCTGTGGATATTATGCCAACCCTCCTTGATTTGGTTGGCATCAATAACTCGTTTATATTTGACGGAATTAGTCTCGTTCCATACCTGTATGGTTCAAAAATACCACTTCGTCCTATCGTAGCCGACAGTTATTTATCTTCAATACCGACAAAAACAATTCAATATGGTAATTGGAAAGTCTTTCTTTCAACCACAGGTGGCTTATTGCCATATATGCTTTATAATATTTCCACAGATCCGCTTGAGCACACAGACGTTCTTAAAGAAAATTTTTCTGTTGCAAATACTATAGTTAAAAATTACATGAAAACACGAGCGTATTTACAAAATAGTCGTGCTCCACAGTAAATTATCTGATGACAATATAGAAGATTTCACATATAATGGTACAGTATTATTGTGCTTCCTGCACTTGAAAGTAGTCACTGGTGAGGATAGAGTTAGTGTGGCATAGACAGTTGATATCAGGAAGTTATTAGCCGCCGAGATGGCCGAGGTAGTCAAGGCGCTTGTCTGAAAAACAAGTTATCTGGGTG
>CAYSEV010000067.1:0-4623 GCA_964430295.1 uncultured Gammaproteobacteria bacterium | reverse complement strand
AACTGTTTTCAGAAACACAGATACATGTTATGGAAACATTCATGGCAGGATATACCAGGCAAAAAACATTAGCGAAAAACGCACATGTATCTGCAAATACACTGCGTAATTATCTAGGACGTGGACGCGGGTCTATTCGTGAAAATATTGCATCGGTGACAGGAATATCACACATGCCTACGCACCAGCTGGCTGCAGGATTTTGGATGGTTGAGCAAGGATATATATCCGCACAGGTGATCGGTGAGGCATTGCCGTAGATTATTTTTCCACAATCCATACGCCCAACCCTGAGATTACGAGAAGGAGTACAACATCGACGATCATAAGCCATTTGAGCGCCGTTACATGATCTGCATTCCCTTCGCGATATGTGAGCATTTTCTTTTTCAGAATAACGCCACCAAGTACGCCGCTTATAACGTACAATGTGAGTTTAAGGGAAAACTGCCAGAGTCCTTCAAATTCTTTGCGCTCTGCCATAAAGAGCATCATGCCTGTGATGAGTTGTGCTATAGCGGCGGCAGGCACCAGCGATTTGACCATGGATATGAACTTCATCATATCTTTTGTCAGTGTCTTAACGAACACAATATAAATGGCCGTGATAGATGTTCCAAGGAGAACGCTTGCACCAACAACATGAAGGATGAGAATAAAAAGTTTCATATACTCTCAGCGTATATCTATCTCCCCGGTAATTCAAGATGATGTATCAGTGCTACGTTACCTGTCTCGCCGACGAGGCGGGCATGATAGCACTATTTGATAGTAACTCAAAATAGAATTATAATCTTATTAAGTTGAAATTTACTATAAGATATGTTATGATCCGAGCCTATGTCATCTGCTGCAGAAAACGGTTCCCAACAAACAGCATTTCAGGAAGCAATGCGTACTGCTGCGGAACTTGGTGATAGGGTTCGTCCCGACATCTTTTTTGCTCTTAGTTATATAGGAACAGAAGCGTATCTTATCGGTGTTGAACAGCATCCTGTTTTAGCCAGTTTAGTTCATCCGTTCACAAACCCGTTTAATGCAGGCATGTTTTCTACAGATTTTGCGGCACACGGCATGGTTGGTGTTGCAGCAGGAACAGCGGAATCAGCGGTTACAGTCCTTGCTCTCACTGCGTCTGCCACTTTGGCTGCAAAATTATATGAACGGGAACGGCAATTCGCAGAAGGAGATGGAGTTGTTGGTGATGGGTTTTTGCGTTTAAATCGCCTTCGATTTTCCGATGACGTGCGTTGGCTTCAAACGGTTGGTATACGAAGTCCGATTATATTTGCTCAAAACGAAGGCGCCATGCCTCTATTTGGTGATGTATTGGAACAACTTACTGATACAAAACAGGGATCTCCCAAAAATATCGTGTTATTTAAAGCCGGATCGAATGCATCTCTGGATGAAAACGAGAAGAGCATAAACAAATGGGTGTCCAGTCGTGGTCCTGAACCGTTCATAGAAACGGCGAGATGGCGACGAACGGGTGCGTTTGATTCTCCTGTTATTGTGTTGAATTCTTCCAATCTATTTCAGGCGAGGGAGGCTGTGCGTGTTATCCGATCACAATTACGCAATTCAGAAGCGCAGATCCTTGTCATTGCAAGTGGTGCTCAGGATGTGCCGAAACAATTGCCCTCCGAAGATGGTGTCTTAGTACAGGACACAGAAAAGTCCTATGCAGTCGTTTCTCCATATATTTCGGTTGTGCATGATATGCTTGCATCGTTGCGTCCGGAACACGTGGCTACGCTTGTTCCTGACCTCACTGACAATACGCAGGATATTGGATATCTGGAAGAATTGAAAACAAAGCGGTTTGTGCTTGAACAAAAATTACAACTTTTGCCGACGGATCGTCCTGTTAGAGTTTTCCTCAATGGTGATGCACAGGATGAAGAAGGAATCGGGTTTTCTAATGCACTTTCTTTGTATGCTGAACAGTGCGAGGTTGTTTCAGAACCAAACGCTGCCGATATTATCCTTACATTCGGAAATGGTGACATAACAGGTGATTTATCTGCTCTTGAGGTGGCTGAAGCCTATTCGGATAGTCAAGGGAACGCAAACCAGATACATCTTGGCGTTGTCTTTCGAAGAGGAAATATCGATAATATGTTGGATCATGCCGATGGAGTTCTTTGTTTTGAAGCCTCAATGTCTGCTGTAATTTCAAATCAAATACAGGAGTATGTTGAGCATAAAGTTACGCTGTGGCAACGATTGACTAAATTGCTACATAGAGCTTCATAATCAGTGCGCCACACCTGCTACTTTTTTGCATTCCTCTTCAATAATAGATTCGAGCTCAGGGATTTTTTGCAGTAGATAGTCTCGTATATCAGCGTCTGCTAATTTCTCTGCCTGCGTAAGGTCTTCTTCGGAAAAATATGGAAGTATGTTTATTGCGACAAGTTGTTCTAACTGAGACACCATTGTGTCTGTATATTCTAAGTGTCTATCGTGAAGAAACTGTAGGAGGTATGTTTTTAGCATATATCTACTGTACCACATGGGATTCTAGTAGCTTAAATAGACGTCATGAAACGGGCACTGTATACTGATGGAAGAATGACAACAGTATCTCTGAAAACAAGTCTGAGCAAGGGGATGTATATTTGTTTTAGCGTGTTAGTTATAGCTGTAATTGCACGACTGTTCCCTGTGCATGCACAAGGTGTGCAGTTTAATATTGCCCGGACAATTACAATAGAGGATAAGGATGCGGTAGATGGGGATATTGTCTCCCTTTCTCTGAAAAAAGAAACACTAATTCGTTCCACAAAAGCGTTTGATGAGCGCATGTATGGGGTCTTGGCGCGTGATCCTGTGATGGTGTACCGGACCCTTTCGAGTTTACCTGTGGCAAAGCAGGGTGAAGTGATGATGAATGTGACGACGCTCGGCGGGCCGATAGAAGTGGGGGACTATGTGACGAGTTCCCCGATCGCAGGCAAAGGACAGCATGCCGAAGGGTTGGCAGGCTATATGGTTGGCGTGGCAATGGGGAATTTTGACGGCAAAGGTGCTACGGCAAGTGCAGAGTATCAAGGGAAAAAATATCCGATGGGGAAGGTAAAAGTAAATGTCGGGATTGGCCCTGCATCGCCGATTATCACCAAAGCATCGGGTGGGATTTTAGGAACACTGAAGCAGCTTGCCACGGCTATTGTGTTTAATATCTCGACCAGTAAACAGGCAGAGCGGATTATCCGCTACATCTTAGCAGTACTGATCGCAGTTATTATTATCTATGTCAGCTACCGGACGTTTGGGGCGAATATTACAAAAGGTATGGAGGCCATCGGGCGAAATCCGCTTGCGAAGGGCTCTATTCAGGCAATGATTACGATGAATATCATCCTTCTGGTTATCTCCGTTTTGGCAGGTGTTGCATTAAGTTTGATTATTATTAGTCTATAGTTTTTGATATATTTCGTATCTATCTTTAAAGGTTGAACCTTGCAATTCTCGTTACAAAGTACCTTGGGCTTATGTACCCATATGTTTATGGGCAGCCGAAAGACACCAATCACCATTACTGGTTAGATTCTTCTACATTTCTTTACTCAATACTATAAATATCCTATAATGCACATTAGCTCTTTCACATGAGGCGGAAGGATGTAGTGGATGAAAAAATGGATTCTTGTGGCGTGTATTTTCTTGCTGACAGCATGTCAGACAGGCAAAATAGTCAAAGAAACCGAGATGAATACCGATATCATTGCACTTAAAAATACCCAGATCAGTCCCACTTGGTCTGCCGAAAATACGGTATTGAATGATATCGCACAAAGCACCACGTTGGCGTCAGTTACGGGGGAATGGTATGGATCTGACATCATATATACGTATGGTGTCGGTATCACCTTAATAGACGGTTGTTATGCGACAACAGGGGATGGTTCATCATACACCATCACGTGTGCAGACACCGTCTATAAAGTTGATAAAAATAATCCATTGAATCTCGTAAACATGGGTGAACCCTGGTACGGCAAAAGTAAGCGAGTCGGGTCGTTTATCTATTCAATCACCCCCACGAAATGAGCTACAAAAACAGGAGAAATACACTATGGAAACCGCCTCTCCATATTGTCGACTTGCTATATTTAAAGTCTTATCCTGTTTTTATTTCTCTTTCGAAACTTCCGTGTTTTTAAGCCGACAGATGAATGGGCAGCCCAGAGACGAAGCAGCAGGAGAATCATGCCTGCACTTCCTTCAAAATACGCGTTCGCTTTAGACCTGCGCAGTTTTATTTTATATTTTGCTATCATGTACCGTTACATGATAGCAATTATCTGTTTACATTTATAAATAGGTATTGCACTGGTAAGCTATTGATATTATAGGTTATATTTTGGTATACTCTCTAACGTGAGTATGCATGATTGCCATGCGACAATTCACAATATTTTTGTTCTTTGATCCATCCCAACATTACCGTTCGCCTAAGCTATACGTATAGCGCGGCTCACGGGGCTGTTATGGGGGGATCAATGCAAATGTTTTAGCACATTGACAACCACATGCGATACTTCTTTTCCTGATGGTTTGGAAAGGGGAGATATGAGTGCCGCGAAGAGCGGAATTGATATCTCCCCTTTGTGT
>CAYSEV010000066.1:0-4941 GCA_964430295.1 uncultured Gammaproteobacteria bacterium | reverse complement strand
GCTGTCCGTTGTCCCCACGGTTGTGTGGTCGGCGGACGTATAAATTGTACACCTTTGCTTCGCAGTTGTTGATAGTCAGAATCGATATCTTCTGATTCTTTAAACGAATATATGGTACTTCCGGGTGATCCGGTTACAGGGGTTCCAAGAAGTGTCTCTACAAATGTTTCACCATAGATAGCGAGGTAACAGTTACCCAATTTAAACTGTGTAAATTCTTCTGATGGAAGATCGCGTTCTATTGGAAGCCCTAACGTATCACGATAAAACCGCTTCACATTATCATACTGTTTGGTAATCAAAATAATCCATTCAACCGATGTATTCATAGCTATAACACTATCATATCTTTGGTCGTTTTTGTGAGTATGTCTATACCGGAATCGGTAATACATACTGTATCTTCTATTCTCATGCCAAATGTTCCCTCAATATATATACCGGGCTCGATTGTTATAATCATTCCGGATGTGAGTGTTGTGTTTGTATCTTTATAGATTCGTGGAGACTCATGAATATCCAAGCCTAATGCATGACCCAAACTGTGCGGATATGTTGGGAAGCCATCCTGCTCAAGAATATTTCGAGTTTGTGTATCTATAACCGATCCCGATCTCTCTTTTGCAGCAAGGAGTGTAAGCGCATGTTCTTGTGCGCTACGAAGGCTGTTGTATGCGTGCTGCAGCTGTTCGTTCGGTTTTGTAATAAAAATCATACGAGTCATGTCAGCGCAGTAGCCGTTTACCCGCGCGCCAAAATCAAGGAGTACTGTATCTTTTTTCTGTAACTGTGCTCCTTTTCCATCCGGTGCATAATGCGGTTTACTGGCATTACGGCCAAATGCAGCAATAGGAGAGAATGCTATCCCGGCTCCTTTTTGTTTAAAAAAAGATTCTATCAGTACTGCCACTTCGGATTCATACATCCCGGGAGTGATGATGTCTCGTACATACGAAAAACATTCATCCGTTAGCACGCAGGCCTGACGAATCAAATCTATTTCATTCGATGTTTTACTGGTCCGTTTTTCTTCTATGCGATTATGAGAGGGTATAAGAGATGTAGATACAAGTGCGTCTTTCAGCTTTTCGTATTCAGAAACAGTCAGATAATCACTTTCAAATTCAAGGGCCTGTATGGACTGTGTCTTACACAGTGTTGAGAGTTCTTTGGAAAACGGGTGGTCACGGGAAATTTCAATAAACATACATGTGGGGGTATTTTTTGTGCATATCTGTGCCTCTTCTCTATAGAGAGGATTTGTAAATAAATATGTTTTCATATCTGTAAAGAGTACATAGGCCTCGCGCTCTGTGGGGGAAAGTCCAGAAAATCCTGTAAGGTAACGGATATTGGTCGGGTTACAAACCAAAAGAGGAATCATATAATGATTGTATCATTTCACGCGTGTGTGAAGAGATGATTATTTAGCAGTTGTCGGGGTAGGAGTAAGCTTCTTTGTTGTACTTGGCGTTGCACTACTCGTAGCAGTCGGTGTTGTTATCGCGGTTGGAGTTGGTGTTTCTCCAGATACGTTTCCGATATTCAGAATGCGATCTGCACTGATTCTATGTTCGATTTTTGCATTTGCTTTACCGCTTACAAAAACAGTCTCTCCAACGGTAATTTTTGAAAACCCACTCTTTGCTGTTCCATCTGCTTTCGTATAGGAAGAAACTGCTGTGTATTTTTCTATATCAACGATATATGTCTGTTTTTCTGATGTTTCGACTGAAATTGTATATTCTTTTGTATCTATTGCTGTAACCGTACCATGAATACGCTCAGGGATAGGGTTTTGTACAACTATCACTTTACTTTTCATAAGGTCGAGACTCGTATCATAATCTCCGAATATGACCACATTGTCTGTTTTTGATACATCATCCATTGTCAGCTCCGTGCGTTTGTCTTTCAGCGTCTGAAAGACTTTGATGGCATCGGTCAGCTCAATTTTTATTTCACTCGTCTTGGTTTCAAGCGTCAGGGTAGAAATAGTGATCGCTTTTACTATCCCAAAGATTGCCTTTTTTTGTGATTGGCGAAGCTCTGCCACTTTAGTTGCAAGACGTTCTTTCAAATCATCCATAACGGTCACTTTTTTTGTCGGTGACGGAGTTCCTGATGCTGTCGCAGTTGGAGTTGCAGCAAGTGCAGAAGGCGCTGCTAGTGCAGTTAACAAACAAATAGAAAGAATCGTTATATAGTGCTTCATAATGCTTCAGGTGTATAAAAAACAGTCAATGTTTGTGATGAGCTGTAGTCTTTTGCGGATGCTGTCACAACAATGTCATTTTTACCTTCAACAAGAGAAATTTTTCCGGCATATGCGCCATCGTCATTTGTCGTAACTGCTACTTCACCGGATACTCCCTGAATAACAACAGTAGAGCCTGAGGGCGCTTTACCCGAAACCAAAAGGTCCTTTTCATGTTCAATACTCTCTGCAATAGGACTGTCTATAGAAAATTGCTCGCCATTTTGTTTCGGTGTTGGAGATACCTGTTTCTGTTGTGCCTTCGGAAGTGCAGGCATTTGAAATGTGAATTTAGGCAATTTTTGCATGAGAGATGGCCCGACTAACAAAAGCCCAGTAATGGCAAGACCTATGACAAATCCTATTGCGGTAGCAAGTACTGCGTCCTTATTCATGCTATGAATGTGTTATGGGAATGTGTCTTCGGGCAAAAAGGGGATGCCCCATAACGTAATTCTAATCGTTGCTAAGCATATCCAAATCTGTTATAAATTGCAAGTGCCGCACCACACACTATTATAGAAATTACGTAGCGGATTTTCAAAAGAAACGTATATGGAAATTACATATTTAGGACATTCATCATTTCGTATAAAAGGTAAATCAGCCGTCTTAGTAACTGATCCGTTTAGTTCTGAAAAGGTTGGATTAAAATTTCCCAAACACGTCGAGGCAGACATAGTAACTGTTTCCCATGAGCATCCGGATCACAATGATGCAGCAGTTGTGGAAGGAACACCATACG
This sequence comes from uncultured Gammaproteobacteria bacterium, assembly GCA_964430295.1. GTDB lineage: Bacteria > Patescibacteriota > Microgenomatia > UBA10105 > UBA927 > CAYGFH01. The sequence continues at coordinate 1,939 of CAYSEV010000066.1, read as the reverse complement.
TCGTCCATGGCCCCGGTGAATATGAGATAAAAGGTGTCGGTGTTGTTGGTATCTCTACATTTCATGATGCTGAAAACGGACAAACACGAGGAAAAAATGCTGTATATAGATATGATTTTGAGGGCTTGAGTATTGTCCATCTGGGTGATTTAGGTCATCTTCTCAGTAGCTCTCAGGTTGATGATCTGGATACAGTGAATATATTGTTTGTTCCGGTTGGTGGTGTATCTACTATCAACGCAGAACAGGCCGTGCAGGTTATCAACGACATAGAACCGGATATCGTTATCCCTATGCATTACGGTCGTCCTGAACTTGATCAGGCCACATATGGAGCTATGACTCCTGTTTCTGAATTCCTGAAAGCAATCGGAAAAGTTGATGTGGTGCCACAGGCAAAATTATCGATCACAAAAGACAAGCTGCCTGCAGAAATGCAAGTAATAGTACTTGAGTAATGAAAAAAAATGAAAGTGTAAAGTGAAAAATTTTTACATTTTACATGTTACATTTTTAACTTCATGGTAAACCCAAAAGTCCCTCCACATGATGATGTCGCCGAACAATCGGTACTCGGAGCCGTGCTGATAGATAAAGACGCCATGATTGATGTCGCAGAATTTTTGCGTCCTCATCATTTTTATAAAGAATCACACAGCGTTATTTTTGATGCCATGATGCAGTTGTTCGAAGCACACGAACCAATTGATGTAGTCTCTTTATCTGCACAGCTCAAAAAAAACGGTACCAGTAAAATTGCAGGCGGATCATCATACTTATCAGATCTTCTCAATGTGGTTCCGACCAGTGCACATGCCGAGCGCTATGCACGGATTACACAGGAATGCTTTACCAAACGACAACTTATAGAAGTTGGAGCGCGTATTACGGAGATGGCATTTAAAGAAGAAGGCGCAGCGACAGAGATTGTCAACGATGCAGAACAGGAAATATTTGCCATTTCGCAGGCTTCTACGCGGCGTGATTTCGTTCCGATTAAAGATGCACTTGCCTCATCATTTGATCGTCTGGATGAACTCCATAAGCGTGCCGGTGGTCTTCGGGGTGTCCCAACCGGTTTTGCAGATTTGGATTTTAGACTCGCGGGTCTTCAGGATTCGAACCTTATTATTTTAGCTGCTCGTCCTGGTACGGGAAAAACTGCGATGATTCTAAACATGGCGCAGCATGCAGCGATCAAGGAAAAAATGCCTGTGGGCATATTTTCTCTCGAAATGAGTAAAGAAGAACTGGTCGACCGTATGCTTGTGTCTCAGGCAGATATAGACGCATGGAAATTAAAAACAGGAAAACTCACAGATGATGATTTTACAAAACTCAGTGACGCAATGGGGGAACTTGCTGAAGCTCCTATTTTTATAGATGATACGCCTGGTATCAACATTATAGAAATGCGTACCAAAGCCCGCAGACTTCAGGTAGAACATGGGGTAAAGCTCATTATCATCGATTACTTGCAGCTCGCTGATTCAGGTCGCCGTATGGATAATCGGGTACAAGAAGTGTCCATCATTTCACAGAACTTTAAAAACCTTGCCCGTGAACTTAGGATACCTGTTCTGGCATGTTCCCAGTTATCACGTGCTGTAGAAACGAGAGGCAATAGAGTTCCTGAATTATCCGATCTTCGTGAATCCGGATCCATCGAACAGGATGCTGATGTTGTTATGTTTCTGTATCGTGAAGAAGGGGATCAGACACAGTGGGGTGAACAGATTCCGACAAAACTGCGCATCGCGAAGCACCGAAACGGCGCGCTTGATGAAATAAGTCTTATGTTCCGTGGAGATCGCATTAAATTCTTTAGTGTTGCCCGTGCACAAAACGCCCCCGCCGCATGATATAATCAGTTATTCTCGCCGCGGTGGTGGAATGGTAGACACGCAGGTCTCAAAAACCTGTGAGTATAACAACTCAT
>CAYSEV010000065.1:0-5189 GCA_964430295.1 uncultured Gammaproteobacteria bacterium | reverse complement strand
TGCAGATTAATGAAAATGTTATAAATAAACGGTTCGTTTTTTTTATCCATAAACCGGCTATTCCAAGGGCGGTCAAGGGCGTATAGAGAAATAATCCATTCGTTTTCGAAAACAAGACACCCAATATATGTGGATCAAACGGTCTGAAACCCTCTATAGAACTTATATAAGGGCTTCTATAAAAAGAATCATTTAAAATCTGCCAAACCAATAATTGCGGCACGAATGTATATAACACACCTGCAAAGTATAGAGGTATATATTTTGGTTTTATGAGTGGCACTGCAGATAATCCGATGAGAATATCCTGTGTCCTGACGAGTGCAACCAAACCAAGAACACATCCCACCTGAAACCATCGCACCTTTTCTTCCAGAAGTGCAGCAAGGAAAAGAGAAGCGGCAAAAAATGACACTGCATGCGAATTGACAGGATCAAGAGATCCATAAAAAAATAAATTTGTACATGCTGCAATGGCAGTCACAGAAAAAAGCGCAATGGGCTGTGGGAAAAATTTGCAAAGAGTCCGAAATAACAACAGAAGACCAATAAAAGCATATAACACACTGACGAGTCCAATACCGTACTGATACAGCGATTCATAACCTGTTTGTCTAAGAATAGTATGCATCCATAGAAACCAGGGATACCACAATATGCTTGCACCAATACTGTATTTATTTCCGAGAAGCCCCGTCTTCATGATCGGCTGAGAGGTATGAAACGTTTTGTACTCATTCGCAAAATCTATATCATGGTCAATAACAACTGACCTTACCCAACTATAGTAAAATATGCCGTCACCATATACCGTTTTTTTGAGCACAGCTGCATGAAGGATGAATCCAATGAGATAGACGGCAAGAATGAGAGGTAGTATTGTATTTGCCTTCATAGCCGTCTGACAGTGTACTGCGACCCAGGTATAAACTCAAGCGTGATACAATATTTGTATGATTTCCGCGGTGGTATTGTCACATAATGATCAAAAGCAGATAAAACGAACACTGGATAGTATCACATGGTGTGATGAAGTGATTGTGGTGGATGATGAATCTACAGATGGCACAGTCGATATGGCAAAAAAACATGGTGCAACAGTCTATTCACATGCATTGCAAAACGATTTTGCCTCTCAACGGAATTTTGGATTATCTAAAGCAAAAGGGGAGTGGGTGTTATTTGTTGATAGTGATGAAGTTGTCTCAGAAGAATTACAAAACGAAATTAAAAAGATACTGAACGAATCGGAATCCTGTGACGGATATATGATACGACGAACCGATTATATGTGGGGTAGAACACTCGAGTATGGCGAAACAGCTCATGTATCTCTTCTTCGGCTAGCAAAGAAGGGGAGCGGGGGATGGGAACGGACAGTCCATGAAGTATGGAACTGCACCGGCAGGATAGGAACACTGCTCACTCCCCTTTTGCATTTCCCCCACCCAACAATTGCAGAATTTATCCGAGATGTAAACAAGTATTCGACTTCTAATGCAGCTCTTCTTGCCGGTGCAAAAACTCCTGCGCCTGCCTGGCATATTGTGGCATATCCGGCAGCAAAATTTATCCGAAATTATCTGTGGCTTCAGGGATATAAAGATGGTGTGCCAGGGTTTTGTATGGCTATGATCATGAGTTTCCATTCATTTTTGACCCGGGCAAAACTATATATGCACTATCATGCTCGAACTGTGCCAATACCCTGACGTATGGAATCATTCTTACATATATTGCTCATCAGTATGCTTGCAGGAGTGTTAGGTGGCATTCCGATTAAACCAGGTATATACGTATATCTTCATGATATTGTGTTGGGTTTCGGGAGTATCTATCTGTTACTGTTTTACAGAAAAAAATCTGCATATAGCATACCTAAACTGGGAACACAGATTTTATTATTTGTTTCGTTCGCTGTTCTTTCACTTCTTGTTAACAGCGCCAAATTTGAAATACCCTCGCTTCTTACAGGGTCTCTCTATCTCTTTCGCTGGATACTCTACAGCGCACTCTATATTGTTTTGGTTCAATATCGCATGCCGGTAAACCGTTTGCTTCTAAAATTATTTCAGTTTGGGTGTGCGTTTGGCATTCTTGGTTTATTGCAGTTTGTCTTATACCCGAATCTCCGTTTCCTTCTGTATTTGGGATGGGATCCTCATTATTACCGTTTGTTTTCTACGCTTTTAGACCCGAATTTCGCAGGCATTATATTGGTATTTTCAGTGCTACTTGGATACTACTTATACAGCATCGAACAAAAACGGGAATATGTATTTCTCATCATATTTTTAGTTCTATGTGTATATTTAACATATTCACGAAGCAGTTATTTGGCACTAATGGTTGGCATGTTAACGTTTATTGTCATAAAAAAACAGTGGCGAGTACTCGCTGGTATCGGAATATTTTTGTGCTGTGTATTATTTATTCCAAGGCCGGGAGGTAATACATTAAATCTACTTCGAACTGATTCGACACTGTCCCGATTCTCCAATTGGGGATATTCGTTTCAACTGTTTATGCAGTCACCGGTTTTCGGACATGGATTTAATATGCTACGCTTCATACAAACACCTTCGGGAAATGATGCAGGAACATTTGTCTCACATGCTGCAGCAGGTGTAGATAGCAGTATATATTTTCTTCTTATTACCTCGGGTATATTCGGTTTTGCAACGTATATCTATCTGCTTTATAGCGCGGATACCAATAAAAAGAGAAGTAATAAAACAGAAGGAATACATGCACTGTATGAAAGTAGCATCGCATCTGTTGTCATTCACAGCCTATTTGTAAACAGCTTATTATATCCGTGGGTGCTACTTTGGATATGGATACTTATCAGTGCGGTTGAGCTTACTTATGATAGGTAACCGTCCGGGTTTCTGACTGAGTGTTTCCCGCAATGTCTGTTGCTACAATTGTAAGTTTATTTTCTCCGTCCGATAACGGATAGGAATATGAGAAAGAGTTATCAGGTCGTATAACAGCAATGCGTCCATTGATAGAGATTGTTGTATCACTTTCTGTTTTTCCGGATATAGAAATGAAATTCGATTCAGTAGTAACAGATGCATTATCTTCCGGGGACTCTACAGTTAATTCCGGCTTTGTTGTTTTAATGCGTATGGCGATTTCAGGTGTTGGATCACTTGTGTTGCCTTTACTGTCTGCCATTTTTACAGATAACATGTGGTTACCATCTTTGAGTGTCGGAAGTTGCATCGTGTATACACCATTACCGGCTATGACAGTTTTTTTGAGTTCTTTTCCGCCGTCGTAGATGGTAATTGTATTGCCTGCAGTTCCAGAACCACTGACTCGGAGTGTGCTGCTATATGTTGCCACAGGAAGTGGATCTAATGTCGGCGGAAACAAAACTTGTTTTGAATTTTGTGACGCCGGTGTTGGAGAAGATCCCCGTATGGTGTCTACAAATACACTGAACCCGATAAGAATTTTTACGCCAAAGACAACAAAAAAAACAATCAGCGCGATCATCCCTCCAACGGCAAGGATAAGTTTTTTTTGCTGTTTTTGTTCTTCTAATCTGCTTCTTCTGGTTGGTATCATATGAGCCTCCTGACAGAATCGGACTGTCGTCTACGGTTTACGATACCGCTGCTTTACCACTAAGCTAAGGAGGCAATATCCCTATTTTAGCAAATGCGAGGCGTTTGAGGAATCGGGGACCGGCCTTAAGGTGTTCTGTACTCAGACGTATTACAGTTTGTAGTATACTTTAGCAATGAACCGCATTATTCCCACTACCATGGCCTCCCAGCATCCTGATCATGCAAGTGTGCCTTTTTGGCATGATAGCGCATTCATCAGTACACGCCACGAAGTGAAGGAGTGTTTTGTGGCGTTTTCCGAGCTTGGTATTTCCGAATATAAATGGGACTGGGAAGGAAAATATGTGGATGAATCGATCGTTGAAAAATTATTCAGTGAACATTTTGAATATTTTAGGGATCATCCACTGGGTAAAGAAAAATTTCTGACATTCCGCTTGCCAAATCCGAAAGTTGAGACAGAATTCCGTCTGGGGCGTGCATTTATGGGTATATTCGGTGCTTCCGGCCTTGCAAAACAATTAGGTTTTTATGACCAGCCTCTATTTGAAGTTATCTTACCAATGACAACGAGTGCGCAGGAAATGATGGATATTCAGGAAGCATATGCGGAACTGGCTGGGCTGAAACATTCCTTATTTAATAAAATCCCTGACAGTCTTAAACATATTGAACTCATTCCTCTGTTTGAAGATGTACAGACTATTATGCGATCGGATTTGATACTTCGCGAATATATCCATATGCATCACAAGACATTTGGATTTATGCCAACATACCTTCGTCCATATATAGCGAGAAGTGATCCTGCGCTAAATTCCGGACTTATCCCAACTGTTCTTGCTACCAAAATTGCACTATCAAGGTTTACGGCGTTTGAAAAAGAAACAGGTATTACACTCCATCCAATAATCGGTTCGGCTGCATTACCGTTTCGTGGAGGTCTGACTCCGGATAGTGCATTTGCATTTACAAAAGAATATGCAGGCATCAGAACTGCACTTATTCAAAGCGCATTTCGGTATGATTATCCGCTCAAGGATGTTATAGCAGGGCTCAGAATTCTAGATAGGGAACTGCCGTATGGAGAAGCAGAGCACATACCGGCAGAAGAAGAAAAAAAACTAAAAGATAGTATCAGTGAATTCGAAGTGCCATATAAACAAACAATAGAACGTATCGCACCTATTATAAATGTTGTGGCCTCTCATTTGCCAAAACGACGCGAGCGAGTACAGCACACGGGATTATTTGGATATTCCCGAGGGGTCGGAGATGTACGACTTCCACGTGCTATTACATTTACCGGATCACTTTACAGTGTGGGTGCACCACCTGAAATTATCGGTACAGGCAGAGCAATTGCGCAGGCAAAAAAAACAGGCTCTCTGGAGCACATTGAACACTATTATCTAAATCTTCGGGATAATCTGAAGTCAGCTCTAGGGTTTGTAAATATTAATGCCATCGAACTTTTAGCAAATGAATCTGCTATCTGGAAAGATGTGCTTGATGATGTTCACGGGCTTGAAGAATATCTTGAGGTGCAGGCAGGTCCGAAAACACCGGAAGAGCGCGAACATGCAGAATTGTCACAGTTCATTGTTG
>CAYSEV010000064.1:0-5220 GCA_964430295.1 uncultured Gammaproteobacteria bacterium | reverse complement strand
GGAAAAGGAATGGTGTATGTGAAGAGAGGCCCCGAGCTAGCAAGCCTTATGCATGCTGATGGAGCAATTTCCGGTGAAATAAAAATGCATGATACAGTCCTTCTTGCCTCTGAAGGATTTTCCAGTGTGCTTACACGTGAAGAACTTACGACATTGTTTGATCATTTACCTCCGTTGGAAGTTGCTGAAAAACTGACACTGCTTCTTCATGAAAAAACCGGAGGTGAGGGGAGTGCCGCGTTGGTTTTTGGTGTTTCAGAGTTTGTGGAACCTGAAGAAATTTCTACGCCTGAACCAGTAATTCCAACACCACCGATAAAAGAGCCTTTTATTGTTGAAGAACAACCCCAAACACCAATAGGAAACCGACATGAATCTCCGCTTAAAAAAGGGAAACGGATAGTACTTCGAATAGCTCCAAAAGAATGGGTGAAGCAGGCAAAAGAACACCCAAAACGCCTGACAGCTCTTATTGCTGTCTGTTGCACGTTGTTTTTTATCGTCAGTGTTGTCTTGGGCGTCATGAAGCAAACAAGTGTAAAGAAAAATCAAAAAGTTGTTGCTGTTATTGTGGAAGCACAACATGCCCTCGATGAGGGTGTCGCGTTGCTTGAGCTTAATCCTGCCAAAGGACGAGAGAGACTGGAAGAAGCAAAACGGATACTTGAACCACTTCGGGAGACTGTTTCAACCAGAACAATGGAAGGAAGAAAAGTGCAGGAGGTGTACAGTAGTATTACTGACAATCTGACTCAGGCACTTCATATCTCTAAGGTGACGCCCTCTCTCTACTTTGATGTTTCCCTTGTAAAGAAAAACAGCGTAATCAGCTCTATGGTGCGGGATGCTGATGATCTAGTCCTAACCGATGCTACAACAAATACTGTCTATCGTATGGATATCGCATCAAAGAATGCGCAAATCATTGGAGGCGGGATAGACATGAAGGGATCGTTATTACCGGCTGTGCATGGTAAAAAAACATATGTTCTTACAGATGCCGGCATTTATGAAATTTCGTCAGGAACTTCTAAGCCATCTCTTGTTATAAAAAAAGATACTGATTGGGGTACTATACAGGCCATGATTTCTTTTGGCGGAAATTTATACTTGTTGGATACAATCAAAAGTCGAATTTGGAAATATGTTGCAACTGAAAAAGGATTTTCAGAACGACGGGAATATCTAAATCCCGACACACTTCCCGATCTGACCCGTACCAGTGGTATGGCTATAGATGGATCTGTCTATATGGGAAATGCAGATGGATCAATCTTTCGATTTACACAGGGTAAAGAGAATACGCTGATTGTTAAAGGTGTTGAACGGGTATTTGGACGTTCTCCACTTGTATACACGAGTGATGATACAACACATATCTATGTATTGGATACCACATTATCCCGTATTGTTGTGCTTGATAAAGAAGGTATGTACGTGTCGCAGTACCAATACGCAGGGTTGTCGCCAACTCAATTTACTGTGTATGAGGATTTGAAAAAAATTGTATTATTGGTAAGCGGCAAGTTATATACCATCGACCTCAAATAATGTTTTCATCCTTCTAATCGACTGCGCGTGCTAAAATATAGGAATGCAGATCGTTAATAAGAAAGCTACATTTGATTACACAATCATTGAGCGCCTGGAAGCAGGTGTGGCACTCTTGGGGATGGAGGTTAAATCCATACGTGAAGGGCATGCTACGCTTGATGGATCTTTTGTAAAGATTATTGATGGTCATGCATACCTTCTGAATGCGCAGATATATACATATAAATATTCCAGACCCGAGCATTATGACCCGAAACGTACGAGAACACTGCTTCTTCATGCAAAAGAGCTTCTTATGTTACAGCATAAATTAAATGGTGCAAATTTGACCGTCATACCGCTCTCTTGGTATACTAAGGGTCCTCGAATTAAGCTTGAGATCGCTCTTGCCAAGGGTAAAAAACAGTTTGAGAAGCGTGAATCCAAGAAAAAAGAAATTTTACGGCGTGAGCTAGATCGGGATTTTCGAGGAAAGGTTAAATAACATAATTTATTTCGCCCACCGCATCTTCCTTTTCGCCTTAGTTCATTTGAACCGCGGCTTAAAGAGCGATTGCTGGTGGACATAAGAAACAGTAGCGTGTTTCGCCATAGCGAAACACACAACTGTTTCTAATGGGGATGAATGATTCGACGGATTGGAGCACATTAAAAATTGCAAGCCGACTTTGAGCAGTAGTCGTAAAACAGGTTCAACATTTATCTGCTGAGGAATCAACAGAATCCCTTTCAAACCGCTATATTGACGCGTTACAGCGAAAATTAGCTCAGTTGGAAGGCGCTTTTAACACAAACTACGCGTTTGTTTAATAGCAATCTCTTCTAGATTTTTTTCCGGTGAATCGGGAGAGGTTAAAACTTAGCCGGAACATCAAGATCTATCTGACCGAATAGATCCGGCGTTTTTTGGTCAACCCTCCTGTATATATGTTGTCCATTGTAAGTATGCAGGAAAATTAAATGGACTACGCTTGTAGACGTTTTTGATTGCACTATTCGGACCCGAGCTCAATACTCGGCATCTCCACCGCGTCAAACGCGGCTTCGCCCTTCGCGAAGACGGGTTTGAAAGTCACGTATTATGTGACTGGCTCGTGTCGCGTTTGACGCGACCGTGTATATGACTGAAACGTGTGACGTTTCGTTATTTGATAGTAGATACTATGTGTATATCCTTTTTTGTTGTGCCGATAAGGGATTTTATATCGGTTATTCTACTGATTTAAGACAAAGATTTCTTCAACACCTCAAGTGTAGAGTTCCGTCAACAAAGAGAAGACTCCCTGTTCGATTAATTCATTATGAATATTTCATAAATAAGCACGATGCAAAAGCACGGGAAACCTTCTTGAAAAGTGGATATGGTAGACAACAAGTATCACAATTTCTTAAGAATACTATTAAACATCTCCTATGAACTTTCTTGATTTCATATTTCCTAAACAGTGTGTGTCATGCGGACGACTCGGCAGATATGTGTGTATAAACTGCAAGAAACAAATTGTCCCAATAGCTCTGAATGAATGCATATGCCCTGTGTGTGAAAAACCGGCAATAGCGGGGATGACGCATCCGAAGTGCCATACCAGGTATTCACTTGATGGTCTTACTTCATTTTTTTATTACAAAGATGTTGTTCGAAAACTTATTACATCGATAAAATATTCCTTTGTTCGGAGCATGGCTACTGAGCTTGTCTCATATATCCCTTTTCAAGGATATGAACTGTATTCAGTGTATAGAAATACACGTGCAATACTCATACCAATCCCGCTTCATGCCTCCCGTTTTCGCTTTCGTGGGTTTAATCAATCTGATCTTTTAGGGCGCATGATTGCATCCAATCTCCATATCAACTATAGTGCAGAAATTCTTAAGCGAATTCTGCCTACCAAAGCTCAGGTATCTATGGCGCACCGACATGATAGACTGAGCAACGTTCACGGCGCATTTCATATATCAACGTCACTTGACCCTAAAATCAAGCACTATATGATATTTGATGATGTGTTTACAAGTGGAGCAACACTTCGTGAAGCCGCATCTGAATTGAAGCATCATGGTGCAACGCATGTTTGGGGTGTTACGATTGCCAGATGAGAATTATGAAAACGAAACGAGTAGTAATTGTGACCAATGGAACAGTATCTGAATCATGTCTCTCTGAGATTGCATCATTCGATATGATTATCGGCGTTGATAGAGCAGCGTATTGGTTATTGATGCATGGTATTACCCCACACATGGCGGTGGGGGATTTTGATTCAACTAACAAGACTGAATTTTTATATATACAACAGCATATTGCTGATGTTCGAACCTTTCCTGCTGAAAAAGATTTTATAGATACGGAACTTGCTATACGAATTGCTATAGAAGAGCATCCTTCTGAAATTATTTTATTTGGTGGGGTGGGGACACGGATGGATCATACGCTTGGGACACTATCGTTACTGGAACTTGGACAACGACAACACATCCCGATCTATATGAAAAACGAGACAAACGAAATTCAACTCATTCATAGATGTCGCACAATAGTTGGTAGAAGGGGAGAGTTCAAGTACATATCTATTATCCCGTATTCAAAAACTATTAGTGTTTCTTTGGAAGGATTAAAATATCCGCTTTCTCATGCAACAATTGTACGTGGACAAACAATTGGTATCAGCAATGAATTTATATATAAATCTGCAACGGTGACACTTCATGCGGGAACAGCAATACTTATTCAAAGTACCGATTAAAGGAAATGTAATACAGCGGCAGCAATTTGAAGACATCCAAATGCTGCGCCCGCTTGAACGGCAATTTTTTTCACGATCCACTGTCTTGGTGTCCCACCGAAAATAACGGCGCTTACTTGTGCCGGAACCATAAACCCAATCCAAAAAAAGAACGCAAGACCATACGGATTCCAGTCTTGTGGAAGATTGGCCATAAACAAAGCCAGAACAGTTGTCGTGACGATGGTAACAATAAATTGTATGCCATAATATGGTCCCATTTCACTCATCATTTTTTGTTGCGTCGCTTTTGAAAGCGTATCAAATCCGTGGATTTTCCCCCATAATTTACCAAACAATGCGCTATACCAAATTGCACCAAATATAAATTGAAGTATAGAGGCTACTGCGATTGCAACGTAATTTAGTGGCATACTCCCATTATAGTAGTTGCTTTATATGTAATTTACAATACAGAATTATTATTGCGGAGAGGGCGAGATTTGAACTCGCGGAATCTTGCGATTCGGCGGTTTAGTAAACCGCTGCACTAGACCACTATGCGACCTCTCCAAAAAATTGTCTTGTATGTATTATACGATGTATATACGCCAATGAAAATCCTTCATCTGCACGATCTAACAATCTAAGACGTATATTATCTTTACTGATACTGCTCATCCCTCGAGGAGGCTATATTTGATATAATGACAAAACTTCAAGAATATAGGAGGAGTCGCATAGTGGTCCATTGCGAGGGTTTGCTAAACCCTTGAGCCTGAATAAGGCTCGCGTGGGTTCAAATCCCACCTCCTCCGCCATACGGTATAATGAAGTTAAGACACGTGGGAGAGGTCGCATAGTTGGTCTAGTGCGCCTGTCTTGAAAACAGGTAAGGGCGCAAGCTCTTCGAGGGTTCGAATCCCTCCCTCTCCGCAAA
>CAYSEV010000063.1:0-5414 GCA_964430295.1 uncultured Gammaproteobacteria bacterium | reverse complement strand
AAGCAGGGATGCTATGATGAATATGGTATGATACTGCCCGATGACCAGCTTCAATCATTGCTTGTAGAACACTCTGTTGCGCCTAAAGAGCGGATACAGATTGTTCGCGACCAGGCAATTGCTTCCCATGGATCATTCGTTAATGAGCTCATTGATAAAGGGGTTGTATCGGATGAGCAAATCGGAACAATTATATCTTCGTATTTAAAAGTTCCGTTTGTAGTCTTATCAAAAGTAGCCATCCCTGAAGACGTATTTCATGTTATTCCTGAAAAAATTGCACGAAAATACAAGACAGTCGTCTTTGGTCGTGTGGCAGATGGTGTCCAGATTGCAATGACTGAACCGAAGGTAACTGATCTTGTTGAAATGGTAGGTAAAAAAACAAATCAGAAGGTGTTATTGTATTATGCAACTGAACGAGACATCGAAAATACACTGCAAATATATAAAAAAGTACTTCAAAAAACAATTGATGAGTTACTTCGCGACGATATTAAAAAAGCGACAACACTTGTATCCGATGATCTTCCAATCGCAAAAATCGTAGATGTGCTTCTGGATAGTGCGTATCAGGATAAAGCATCCGATGTTCATATAGAACCGGAGGAAAATAATTCCTTGATTCGTTTCCGTATTGATGGTGTTTTGCACGATGTGCTACGCGTTCCAAAAGCCCTTCATGATCGTATTATGACAAGAATTAAAGTACTCTCGAGCCTACGCACAGATGAGCACTTAAGTGCCCAGGATGGAAAAATGAGAATGGCACTTGAAGAGGAACAGATAGATATCCGCGTCTCTATACTGCCTGTTTCTGAAGGAGAGAAGGCAGTACTCAGAATCCTTTCATCCAATTCACGGGAATACTCACTTGCTGATCTTGGTATGAATGAATCAGATCTCAAAAAAGTAAATAATGCGTATAGTAAATCGTACGGTATGATTCTATCAACAGGTCCGACGGGATCCGGGAAGACCACATCAATTTATGCGATTTTGAAAATTCTCAATACAAGAGATAAAAATATAACAACTATTGAAGATCCGGTAGAATATCGTGTGCGTGGTGCTAGCCAGGTACAAGTAAACGTAAAAACAAACTTGACGTTCGCTAATGGTCTTCGTAGTATCCTCCGACAGGACCCAAATATTATTTTTGTTGGAGAAATTCGAGATGGTGAGACAGCGGGTATTGCTGTAAATGCTGCCTTGACAGGTCATTTAGTACTTTCAACTCTTCATACCAATGACGCTGCAACTGCAATTCCCAGACTCAGTGATATGAAAGTGGAACCATTTCTTGTCGCTTCAACAGTAAATTTAATCATTGCCCAGCGTTTACTTAGAAAAATTTGTGATTCCTGTAAGGCTCAAATATCTATAACGCAATCTGAGCTTCAAAAACATATTGCTCCGGCCATGATTGAAAAACATTTTGGTACATCAGAAACAGTAACGTTATACGCCGGAAAAGGTTGTAAAGTCTGTCATAAAACTGGATATCTTGGAAGATTAGGAGTATTTGAAGTGCTTGAAGTCTCAAAAGAAATACGCAGACTTATATCATTAAATAGTGATTCTGATGATATAAATAAGCAGGCTGTAGCAGAAGGGATGACAACGATGTTAGATGACGGTCTCGATAAAGTCAAAAAAGGTTTTACAACAATTGAAGAGGTTTTGCGGGTTACAAAAGTGGAGAATCTATGAAACCAGAAAAAGTTACTATTTCTAGTAGTGAAAAATTAGAATTTGTCGGTAGCTTATCAACGATGCTTACAGCTGGAATACCAATATTGGAAGTGGTGAATTCTCTTCGTGAAGATATGAAAGGGGGTCAAAAAATAATTTTGGATACAATGTTTGATGATCTTATGCAGGGAAAACATATACATCAAACGTTAATTAAATTTACTCAGGTATTTGATAAAGTTACGGTAAACGTAATTAAAGCATCAGAAGAAGCTGGAACTCTTGATGTAACTCTTCGTGATTTGAAACGCACAATTCAAAAAGATATTGAGTTTAATGATAAGGTTCGCTCTGCAATGATGTACCCGATGTTTATTATGGTCGTGTTTGCTGGTGTGTTGATCATGATTTTGACGTTTGTAGTTCCAAAAATTAGCACTGTATTTCTTCGAATGCACGTTACACTTCCTCTTCCAACAAGAATTATGATCTATGTATCAGATCTGTTGTTAAAACACACACTTCCGGTTGTCAGTGGATCGTTTGCTATAATCATTCTTTTATATGTTATATATAAAAAACAGAAAGCTGCGGTATTAGATATCCTTTTTTCTCTACCTGTTATTTCCACACTTGTAGAACAAATTGATATTACGAGATTTTCGCGAAGCTTATACTTACTTTTATCTTCGGGATTGCCGATTACTCAAGCACTGGAGTTAACAAAAGATGTCGTTGCAAAACGCAGGACTTCAAAAATAATAGCACACTCCAGGGAAATGGTGTTTTCAGGAAAATCGTTATCAGAAGGATTTAGAGAAGCGCGCGGATATATCCCTTCGATCATGATTAAGCTTATGGAAGCAGGAGAAAAAACAGGGTCACTAGATAAATCTATGTCTGATATCTCAGAATATTTTGACTATCAGGTAACAAATACGCTTAAAACACTAACGGCTCTCCTTGAACCAATTATGCTTGTGTTCGTCGGCATAGCCGTTGGAGGTATGATGTTGGCAATTATTTCGCCTATTTATGGATTGATTAGCCAAGTCGGTACGCGCTGATATGAAACGAAAAAACGGATTTGTTCTTATTGAGGTTATAGTTGTGTTTGGTATGTTAGCCGTGATTACCCTTATGACAACAATAAATGTCTTTGGTTCCAACAGATCCGCCTCACTCTCAGGTGCTATACATGCATTAATCGCTGATTTAAAAACGCAGCAAACGAAAGCTATGACAGGAACACAAATATCAGGCAGCTTCCCACTCGGATATGGAATTCATTTTGATGCGAATGGATACACGTTATTTAGAGGGCTTACGTATTCAGTTTCGGATACAACAAATAGTCGGGTTACCAATGATACAAAGGTCGTTTTTAGCACTATTTCCCTTCCTAATGATTCTATAGTTTTTGCCTCCAGAAGCGGTGAAGTTGTAAATTATGCAACCACTTCAAGCTCACTTACCATAACGCATACTGACAGCGGAGTTTCAAAGGTAATACGAATAAATAATTATGGTGTTATCACATCGGTTAACTAATACATATAGATATTCAAAAGGACAACTTCTTATTGAGTTGTTATTAGCACTAGGCCTTTGTGCAATAATGCTTCCTGTCCTTATCATTGGGCTTGTAGCATCGCGTGAAGGGAAAGCGCAACAGACACAACGATCAGATGCTACAACTCTGACTAAAGAGGCTTATGATGCTCTCCGAATAGTTCGCGAACAGGGATGGGGGAATGTCTCTACTAATGGAAGATATTATCCGGTTATAGTGGGAAACACATGGACTCTTGCAACAGGATCTGCAACGATCGGTGGATTTACTAGATTTGTTGATATTATGGATGTATACAGAGATTCCAATGGGAACTTTGCAACGAGTGGTGGTGTTATAGATCCATCTACGAAGAAAATTGTCATTACGGTTTCTTGGGATACTCCGTATTCTTCCAGCGCTAGTTCAACGTATTATGTCGTTCGGACAGATAATACAGTCTATAACTCTGGCTCTTATGCAGATTTTAATGCCGGAACAAAAACACAAACACAGGTCACAGATCCTTCTGATGGAAGGGTAAAACTCGCAAATAATACAAAGGGGCAATGGTGTCTACCGTCCTTTTCAAGTGCGTCAATTTCATTGCCTGATGGTCCTCCAGTTTCTGTCGCTGCAAAATCAGAAAGTTCAGTGTCATCTCCTAATAAAGTATTTGCTGCCCTTGCTCCGCTAACAACAACACTTCGAAAACTCGCATACGTAACGGTAACGGCGAATACAGATCCTCCGGTCCCAACGCTTAAAGGAATATTTTCTATGGATTCATCTGTATATAGCAATGGATCACTGGTTCCAATAGGAACGGGACTTGATAATACATTTAAAACAAATAAAGTTTCCTATTATACCTCTTCATCCGGTAAAACATATGCGCTGCTTGCTACAACTAAACCTGATAAAGAAGTTATCGCAATTCTTGTTGATGATAATAATGACAGTAATGATAATACAAATAATGGTGAATATCAGGATTATGTGAATAAAGTATTTAAATACTGGACATTTTTTAATACCAGAATTTACCAAGGAAATACAGCTTCCACACCAAATCAGGATCAAGCACCATACTCTGCGGGTGCTGCATCAGTAGCCGTATATCAGGATAGAGGATATGTTGTTTCAGGTGGGTATCTCTACGTGTTCGATTTATCTAACATTGACAGTAAATCCTCAAGCAGCGGATTGGATATGATTGGGTGTCGAATTGAGTTGGATGGTTCTGATTGTAATGTATCAACAAGTAGAATAAGAAAATATGGAGCAGGAAATACTGGGACGAATTTTGGAAGTGAATCAGCGGGGCAGTCTGGATGTATGGATGGTGGAATGGTTCAAATTTACGGTGATAATGATGTATACCCACTTGCAGTTGGAGGGAATACATATGCGTATATTGCCGTAGGAGCGGGGACAGATCCAGAATTTAATATCGTAAATGTTACAAGTGTTCCTACAAGTGGAACATCGCCATCTATTTCTAACAGCTCTTGTGGCAGAATTTCAGCAGGGAATTCAGGTTGGAAACGAATCAGTTCCCTGGATTTTAATTCAAAATCAAACACTCAGGAAACTGCTAATTCACTTTTCGGTAATGCTGATGGTACGAGGGCATATATTTCCTCAAACGGAACAGTTGATGGGAACGGAGATGGACAGGCAGATAGTGATCAGTTCTATGTAATAAATACGTCGAATAAGAGCTCTCCAACATTTTTATCTGGAACGCCATCAACGGGTGCACAAAGTGGGTATTATCTTGGGTCTGGGGCAAATGCACAGCAATATCCAAGACGATCAATTACTGTATTTGGAGATTCCCGAGCGTTACTTGCAGGAATTGACGGTGTTTCAGATAGTAATGATGCGCAGGAGTATCAGGTGTTAAATTTGAGCAATGAGTCTTCTCCGTCATATTGTGGAGGAATCCAATTTACATCTGGTTTTGGAGATATGACTTCGATCGCTGAAGCGGATGGTGATAAGTATGTGTATCTTGTAGGAAATTCCGGTGCTAACGAACTCAAAATAATTCAGGGAGGACCAGACGGTCCATTTTTAGATGAAGGTACATACGAATCATCTACAATTGATATGGGAAGTGCGGTTACATTTAATAGGTTTGATGTGGTTGAAAATCTACCAG
>CAYSEV010000062.1:0-5480 GCA_964430295.1 uncultured Gammaproteobacteria bacterium | reverse complement strand
ACCTCTACATATAACCGTATCCGAATACGTAGAGTACTGTCAAGGGGGGTTATAGATATGCTTCTTTAAATTGTAAAAAAGTTGTGGGCGTTTTTCCTTCAAGTTGTACTGTATCAATGGACAGTAATGAAGAAGATGTTACATGGCAGCCAATAATTTTTACCCGTTTTTGCTGCATTTCAGCGGATGAGTTGCTCTTGACTTGTATAGTCGTCCAAAGTCCGGGCCATGGTGAAAGTGCCCTGAAAAATCGCTCAAATATAACACCGAGCGGGCTGTTCGGATCGTCTCCATGTTGGTATGTTATATATGACTTGAAGAGTGGAACATCAGGGTATTGCGCTTGAATTTGTTTCCACGCTTCCAGATTCATAGCTCCAGGTTCCTGCTGCATGGTTTCCTGGAGTAATTCCCAGGGAATATACCCATCCTGTTTATGAAATTTTCTGGCATACGATGATACTTCCTGATTTTTTACAGTTTCTTCAAATGAGCCTCCCTTAAATTCTGAAATTGTATCAAGAAAGAGAGTTGCTCCAATGCCAAATAATTTAGTTCGAAGCGGATCAGCAAGATCACTATCCAGTATGGGTACTTTCTTCTGTTGCACGAGCTTGCCTTTATCGAATGATTCACTGAGAGTTACGAGGGTAACCCCTGTTTGATGATCTCCCGCTATCATGGCCCACGGTACAGGATCAGCCCCTCTCCATCGGGGGAGAATAGAAGGATGTATATTCAATCCTCCGAACGGTGCATCTGCAATTGTTTTTGAAGGGATTTTTTGTCCATATGATGCACTAAGCAGCAAATCCGCCTGGAATGGTTGCAGAGCTGCAATGACGCTTTGTTCGTTCTCATATTCCCATGATTTTTCTGAGTTGGACGGAAATGAAAGTACGCTTATGTGATGTTCTTCTGCCCACATTTGTACCGGTGTGGGTGTAATAATTCCTTTCCTTCCGACGGGCCGGGGAGGTTGGGTTACTACTGCGATGATATTCAGTGTGTGAGTTCCTGCAGTTTTGCCGTATATCGCATCCAGTACGAGAACTGAATCAGTCGTAGAGCCAAAAAAAAGAATATTCATATAACAATACGTTACGTCTATCGAAGCTCTATTTCTTCAAGGACTTCTTTTCCTTGTTCATCTTTTGCCGATTGGTAAAATGTACTCTGTTGTTCCAATACTCTATGGGTAAATAATACGCCGTTTGTATGATCTGTCTCATGTTGAATGATGGTTGCAAGGAACCCTGAAAATTGTTCTGTATGAAATGCCCCTGTTTCATCCTGATAGGAGAGTGTTAACGCAGAAGCACGGGCTACTTTACCCCAGATTTTAGGTATAGACAAACATCCTTCAAGTTTATTATCACGATCGGGTACACCATTTGTTTTGGTATCTGTTTTCGAAACAATTTCCGGATTTATAAACACGCGTATAGTGTCTTTTTCTGTTGGTCTCGTGATAAAAACGCGTACGGATTCACCGATTTGTGGTGCTGCCAGTCCGACACCTTTCGGATTGCGGGTCGCAATAAGCGTTTGCTTCATATCAGCAATGAGGGCCGCCAACTTCTTATCAAACGCCTTTATGGTAGCTGCCTTTGTTGTGAGTACAGGATTTGGTACGGAAACAATAGGTTTCATTGTCTATATTATACAAAAACTATCTCTCTTTTCCTATCTGTGAAGTCCGAGCACCTAGAATCGATTCACTCCAGACAGCAGTGGCCGAGCGCAGCAGAAAATATATATGCGCATACAGCCATATATTCATGAATCTGTCTTTTGGTATCCACATACATTTACACAATAGAAATATAACGGACCAGTAGAGTAGTTCTTTTGAACGTGCAGTTTTGGTGTACTGTATGAGTGCAAGCAGCACGGGGAATAGATAGAGCAACCGATAATCGTACGACCATGCAGGAAGCAAAATAAGCAGTGCAGTTGCATATGCATATAACACTATTGCAAGTTCACGAACAGGGTAAACGCCCGTGTTGAATCTTTGTTTAACCATACGCAGTGTGGCTATAATACCTTTTTCTGCAAAAAACGGGTGCACACACACCAGTAATCCAACGGCCAGGGCAATGGTATGTGTCAGAGCAATATGAAGTGGTAGTGATACACGATGTGTATCTATACTCTGAAGGAGATTCGATATGTAGGAAATCAGTGCATTATTGCCGTAATTTATTTGTGTATACAGCTGCGGTCCAAATGCATCTGATCCGCGCATAGCAAATGCAAATACATCAAATAATCCTGTATGTACGCCATACACGAGTGGCCACAAGGACAACGTGGTATAGCTTACGATACATGCGAAGATGAACGCTGTGTTTGGCACTACTAATGCTGCAGTTACAAGGACAAATGCAATGAAAAATGCTTTAGTGCTGAGTAAAACTCCTAACAGAGCACCGATACTGAGAGAAGCGTATACAGGTATTCTTCTACCGCTATATCGAAGCACTATACCGAGCACAATCCCATAGAGCACTGATAGCACGATATCCAGATTTCCGGCTTCAACTGCCTTACTAAACGGAACTCCAAGAAGTATAGAAATGTATAGTGTATATGCTAGAATTCGTTGCTTTGTGTCGCGCACGATATACCATATCAATGCAGCTAAACCGAGTGTGCCGCAGCTTATAAGCATAATATAAAGTACGTAATCACACGACATGCTCTGTTGCATCGAGCAAATATGGAGTGCTTCCATTGTGTGCAGTAGCACATCTGCAATCGTTACGGATCCATAGCCAAATATAAAGGGTACCTGTCCTTCACGTATGGTATAGACTGGCATTGTTGTATAGGCGGTGAGGTCTCGACCGACAAGTGGAGAAGAAAATGCCAGCTCTGGAAAATGCGGTACACGTGATGTATCTGTATATGTTGCAACTAGCTTTGTCAATACAATACAACATATGAGGAATAAAAGAATATCGGTGATATGTGTGTAGACGAATTTGCGTATAGCTGTAGGTAATACCGTAAGACTCATGTAACTATATATAGGGCGGGATGTTGTTTGAATACGTATGCTTCTACTGTTTTAAGAGCTCCATGAACTGTGCATCGGATGCATCTATAGTCTGAAGATAGGTATTTAGAATTTGTTTGGCGTTATCAGGTTGTTTGAGCTCCGTATAAAATACATACAGAGCATAATAGGGGTCTCTATAATTTTTCTTTTTAGCAATAGCTTGATCTAACAGAGAGACCGCTTTCTCACTTTGCCCTTGTCTGCCATATAAAATTGCCAAGTTGTAGTCTATTTTTGGATCGTTGGGGGAGAGTTCAGCAGCTTTAGATAGCGCGTTAACCGCTTCTGTTATAAACGCAGGATTCAATGTTGAGAATGAATAATAAATTTTTGTCTTGGATTTCCAGTAGTTTACATTTTGTGGAGAAATGGTTAGTGCTATAGCATTTTGCTCAAGTGACGCACGTGCGAGTTCTGAAGCCTGAGTCGCGAGCTTTTGTTCGTATGATCCCACCGCCAATGCGGCAAGAGTCGTTGCAAGCTCATCATGATAATTAGGTTCATTTGGGTTAAGTGTAATAGCCAGTTCCAATGATGTTTTTCCCTGTGCGTATTGTCCGCTTCGTGCATCATGATACGCGGAAGCGTACAGCGCATCTGCATACCAAAATAATCCTATGCGTAGTACTATAGTTGCCGCCATAAGACTGACAGCCCATGTTGCCCATCGGGGAAACGATACATGCATACGGATATATGAAGGATCCGAAACAGATTCAAGAAGTACTATACATGCAGGAAAGAGAAATAAAAATAATTGAACGATGACAACAGAAAATCCAAAAAAATTAGTTACCAGAATAGAAAGCCATCCGGTAAATAGGGCTACGGATATCGTCGATAGTTCAGTGGTCATTGTTGTAGAGGCACTTGTGTTTGCTGTCTTGCGATGAACCATGAACCATGAACCATACATGTTTTTCAAAAACCACCAAGCAAATGCCCCGATGAATAGAATGTATGTTCCGAGGCCAAATACTCCCGTTGTAGCAAGATAATTGAGGTATTCATTATGGGCTTTGTTATATAAAAAATCCCATTCACTTGTGTTATTGTGTCCGACAGGACGGAACTGATAAAAGGCAAACGCAAATGTCTCCGTCCCGGTTCCTATGAGCCACGTTTTAGTTGTGCTTTTCCAGGCCAGTAACGCCCCTTCCCAGACATATTTACGTATAGTCCCTGATTCTGTCCCTCCTGTTTCAAGTGCAGGACCGGTTGGTTTAGATGGAGCCTGCTGTGTTTGAACTGTTGCTTTTTTATACTGGTTTTTTATCCCTTCGAGAGTGAAATGCCTATCTATTTGTGCAACGTTTGACCCATTAAAAAAGACAATAAGTGCAAATATGGCATGAAGGATCCCTGCGGAAATTGTTACTGATCGTTCCCGCGATCGTGTTACAAACAACATTCCCCAGAACAGTAGATCAACAACAGCGAGTGCAAATAATCCTGATCGTGATCTGCTATATAAGAGCGTGATAAAAAATAGCACGGAGATTGCTGTCCACACTATAACAGGAAGAGATAGTCGCATTGCCTGATTTTTATCAGACCGCAGTGCACAAAGTGCAAAGCCCCAGGTAAGTGGCAACAATGCAACTAAGTAGGCTGCGAGCCAGTTCGGTTGACCCAGTGTTGAAAAAACCCGTGTTTGTACATCTTGTACCCATAGGTTTTTATCTATACCGAAGTGCTCCAGTACACCATATAGTGCTACAACGACGCCGGTTGAGATGGCCACAGTAAACAGCCTCAGTATTGTAGAAACATCTTTTGGTTCATGTGCCTCTGATGCTACAGCATGTTTCTGGTATTTTTTAGCAGATTGTTTCAATTCTTCTGTATGAGACGATGAATCTGAAGGCAAAAAATTGGTTACAAACGCATAGTAGA
Organism: uncultured Gammaproteobacteria bacterium; assembly: GCA_964430295.1. Lineage (GTDB taxonomy): Bacteria > Patescibacteriota > Microgenomatia > UBA10105 > UBA927 > CAYGFH01. The sequence goes on along the minus strand of CAYSEV010000062.1, from coordinate 517 downwards.
GCAGGGTATATGTAAATATAGACCACATGCCACCATTAAAACGGCTGTAGTACCCGAGCCACGAAACATGGGGATCCATAGAAAAGAGTGAACTGATAAATTGCGAAGCGACGAATAGAAGGATGGGGATATCCAGAGGCGTTTTTGCTATCTTCAGTTCCTTTTCCGAGATCATTTTTACTACCCATGCACCACCAATAACAGCCGCCAGGGCATAGGTAATCATCATTTTGTTGTATTCGAACAGTTCATAGTTCCAGGGTGTAAGAATCAATGGAACAAGGATAAAGAGCAGGTAGAACGAAGTCCGTATTACCTTTTCGGACCAGTATGATAGCGCAGAAACAGCCATGTCTGCATTATACGATATTGCCCGTTTGTGCGAAACACGATCATGTGTTTCCCTACAGCGGGACAATCAGTTATAGGCTTATATAACTTGATTTTTGTTACCAAATATTATATACTATAGGTTGCTTTTCAGCATTCTTTCCGCGAATGTGTTGTCGGGTATTTA
>CAYSEV010000061.1:0-5522 GCA_964430295.1 uncultured Gammaproteobacteria bacterium | reverse complement strand
ATTCCGATTATATCGGAAGCGGAACGAAGAGTACGGGCACCGCGAAGAGTAATCGACGCGATATGACGTGTTTGACACGTCATAAGAGAAATGAAAATTTAAAAACAGAATCTGGCTTATGAGAATCCAATGTGCAACAAAGTATCCCTTATTTTGAGGGATTTTTTGTAGATTTTTGAGAAGAAGGGACATCGGAAGACAGATAGTAATTTGCAATTTCCTGAACAACTAATGCAACCGGAATACCCAGAACAGCCCCAACTACACCGGCAAATCTTCCTCCAATCATCAAGACTAATATAGTCACGATCGGAGGAAACCCGACACTTTTTTTCATAACAAATGGAACCAATACGTTATTCTCAAATTGTTGAACAACGATATACATGGCTACAACGCTAAGTGCAAGGAGTGGTGAAACCGATAATGCCACTAGAATTGCTGGGATTGCTGATACTGTAGGACCTATCATAGGTATGAGCTCAAATATTCCTGCAAAAATAGCGAGCGGCAATGCATAATCGACATGAAGAAGTGTGAGCCCTATAAAGCTTAACACCCCGATAGATGACATGAGTATCAACTCACCTCTAATCCATGAGCCAAGCCTCAATTCTATGCGTCTCAAAATCTGCATTACTTGAACAGCTAGGTGTTCTCCCACAATGCTTTGAATAACGACATCTGCATGTTTTCGCTCAACAAGAAAGTAAAATGCAAAGACAAGGACAGTTACGAGTGTAACGATATTTGAAAAAATACTGAGTGTAACCTTTACGACACTTTCTCCTATAGGCGCTATTTGCTGACTGATAGTGGATACGTCAATATTCCAATACGGTATGATACGAGAAATATAATTTGGTAAGTCATGTACTAATTTTGTTGACTGAACAATAAGAGCAGGAACAGCACCTGCGAGTGATGCCCCAAAAAGTCCAAACACAATACCATATGTAAGGATAATTCCTAGTGCGCGAGGAATTTTAAACCGTTCCAAAAATAATACAAACGGATGTATAGCCGTCATAAGAAGGAACGCAATAAATAGAAGAAAAAGGATATCGCGAATAAGAAAAACAATCCAACCCACCAGTACAAGAAGTAATGCCAAAACAATAGTTTTTATGGATATTTCAAATTTTGTATTCATTATGAACTTACCTTAGTATACCATGCTAAAACGCTATCTGTCACAGATGCAATCAAATCCTCCGCCCTTGCATCAAACCAGTGAATTTGTGAATCTTTTTTAAACCACGTCATCTGTCTTTTTGCATAAGAATATTCGTCTGTGCCCCACGTATCAACGGATCTATATCCTGGAGCCTGAAGCGCAATCACATCACCATACATGCTTCGCAACCGGGAAAATTCCTCTAGAGCGCCTTGCGCAATCCGTTTTGCAACACGTTCCTGTATCCTTTTTTGCAAATCTGGCATCGGCATGGTTAATCCGATCAAAAAGGAGTCGAGCGATTGTCGAACATCAGTCCGGATAGGAACATGGTTTGCTATTTCTATTTTTCGGATAAGTCGACGAGGGTTATTCCAATCTGAATTGTTCATACCATCTCGGGTTGTCTGTTGTTGTAATTCTTTAACCGACATGGTTTCAGCTTTTTTCCTGAATACCGGATCTGGCGGCACATCAACAGTATTGAGATTATGCAATAGCGCACGTATGTATAAACCTGTCCCGCCGACAATAATCGGTAACTTTCCCCGTTTGACTATATCTTCAATTGCGCGGCTTGCCAGACGCCTATAATGACTCACACTAAACTCCTGGTCAGGGGCTATCACATCAATCATATGAATGGGAACATCTATGGATTCTTTGTCTTTTCCCGTTCCGATATCCATGTATGTATACACCTGTCTTGAATCCGCAGAGACAAGTTCGCCATTAAATTTTTTTGCTAAGAAGACAGCTAGAGCTGTTTTGCCCGTAGCGGTAGGACCGCAGATCACCAATATTTTTTTATCTGTACGTTCCATTTCGAAGGTTTGTTCTATTTATCATTTCTTCTAACACTAGCCAGCGGCGTTTTTTTTCAGTGTGTGGAATATCGTCAGCATACACTTTGTGTGCTGCAGTCATAGGACGATCTGAATACATTGATATATATGCTTTTGAAAATCCGACTTTTTTGGCAAGATCAACAGTCTGTTCAAATTGCTCTTTCGTTTCTCCACAAAAACCAACGATAAGATCGGTTGAGATGGTAACATCCGGAATGTGTTTTTTTAATTTTTCTACAAGCTCAAGGTATTGCTCTCTGGTATACCATCTATTCATACGCTTTAACATGGCACTATCACCGGACTGAACAGGTAAATGGATATGACGGGAAATTTTTGGATTTTCTGCTATAGTTTGTATAAGGTCATCCGAAAAATCCCATGGATTACTGGAAATAAAATCAATTTCGTGTATGCCATCTATTGCACCAATTTCTTTTAATAGCTGTGGAAACAGCGTGGGAATTCTCATACGACCTAAATGTTTTACGAATGTTGGGGATATTTGTTTGCCATTTCGCATAAACGCCGCATCTTCCAGTTTTGGGTCATCAAAATATTTTGGCCCTTCTATGTCTCTCATAACCTGAACATTCTTTTCCCCGACTAACAGATCCGCACCATACGAATTTACATTTTGCCCGACCAGTGTAACCTTTTTATATCCCTGTTGTGCGAGTGTGTGGCATTCCAACAATATATCGTCGAACGGTCGGCTGATCTCACGACCGCGGGTAAACGGAACGACGCAAAACGTACAAAAGTTGTTACAACCATTACTAATCGGAACCCATGCATGCGTACTGTTTGTCCGAATTGGAGCATGATCGAATCCCACTTCTTCAATAGGTAAAAACTCATCGACAGTCGGCATTTTTTTGTGAAGGAGAGCTAACATTTTTCCTGTTTTCTCTCGTGCCGCCATACCAACCATACAGCCGGTAACAACAATTTTTAACTTTGAATTTTTCGCTTTTACTTTTTTGAGATTATGAACGAGCCCATATACACGATGCTCTGCATTTTCCCGAATCATACAGGTATTGATAATGATATCATCGGCAGCTTTCATTGTCCGAGATTTGGTATACCCTCTGGACTCATAGAAAGATGCTATTCGCTCGCTATCCGCCTCGTTGGCTGCACAACCGAAGGTTTTTATGTAGTATTTCATAGGTGATAGTCAATCATGACACTACGTACAATATCTTACAGTTGGATTATATCAAGAAACCGATGCGGTTGGCAGAGGGTCAAATATATTTGGAGCGTTAAGTCAATTAAATCAGATCATCCTCCACATATTACACGATTATACCAAGGATACGTAAAAACATTGAGATGATGCGTATATAATCCATACCGATACTCCACACGTACACCTATGCGTTCAATACCACACCCAATTTGGTTTGGCTCGATCCATTGATTTGATATTCGTATGTCAATCTGATTAAGTTTTAGCAGATATACACAAAAGATGATAACGATAAGTCCTAGGAAAATACTCCCAATTGCAAGTATTTTTGCAATTCGAATGATTGAGATATTTTTCATGTCTCCAGGATAAACTTTTCGATCACTGTTGCAACGCCATCGTCATAGACTGTTGGGGCAACAAAATCGGCGATTTCCTTTAACTCGGGCACAGCATTTCCCATGGCGATCTTAAGCCCGCACGCCATAAGGAGTGGAAAATCATTATACCCATCCCCTACTCCAATAATTTCTTCTGTTTTAATCCCTAATATTTCAGCAACTTTTACAATCCCATGCAATTTTGATGCACCGCTTGAAGCGATATCTAAACTCATATACGCCTTATCCCATGCTGTAAGTTTTTGTACATGAATACGCGGATCTATAGAAAATTCCTTTACATACTCATCTATTCTATTGAGCGGGACTTCAGGAATATAGAGTGTTAATATTTTTTCATGCGACTGTGTTCCGTTATAGATACTATCTTTTATGCCATCATAGATGATTGCCTCAAGTTGATGTGTTGTACACAATGTAATAAGTGGAGTGATAACATCTGGCGGAAGTACTACTTCATGAAGGATTTTTTTTGTCACCGGATCATAAATTTGTGTACCATTCGTACACACACATGGCCCTGTTAACGATAAGTGATTGATAATAGAAAGAGAATCTTTGAGCGTTCTGGCTGTTGCAATAGAGACATGAAGAATATCTTTTGCTTTTGTAACTGCTTCGGTAACCCGGCGTGAGGGCAGATTTTGACGACCGTGCAGCACGGTAGTATCGTCCAAATCCATAATGAGAGCTTTATATTTCATACAAATCGCGAGGATTATTCTTTCCCAACAATCACACGAACGTCATATGCGACACTATCCTCCAGGTCTGCAGCGGACGTGCCAAGCGTATATGTGTCTTTGAGATCAGCTTCAAGCATCTGAAGTGCCCCGTTTTTTACTGATTTCACATGTATTTCTGTTTTATCGTAGGTATATTCTTCAGCATTCCCAGTATCTTTTACAGTATATCCCTTTGCTTCCAGAGATTTTTTCATCTTCGTTGCTGCTCCTGCCTTACCTCCACCGTTTAATACCTGAATAGACAGAGATTCTTTCTTCACTTCGACCGGAGTTGGAGACGGTGTAGTTTTTGGTTCTGGAGTCGGTGTTGCTGTTGGGACAACCACAACTGATGGTAGTGATAATTTTTTCCCTGAAAATAAGACTAATGATACGGCAATGACAACGCAGGCGCTTACGATACCGATGGCCCAATAGATAATTGGATTTTTTTTCGTAGCATGATGTGCAGTAATTTCCGGCATAACATCCATACTGTTTACCGGCTTTTTTTGAAACAATTCATCCACTAATTCTTTTCTTTTTTCATCGCTTTCAATTGAATCCGTATTTTGTGTATATGCTGTGTCATTCGTATCAGTATCCGACACTGATTGCTTCGCTTTGGCAAAAATATCTGAAGAGGATTCCTCAACTGACGGCTTTGTATCTTCTACCGGTGTATTGTCGTCTATAATTTCTACCACCTGTGTAATCGGAGTTTTTCGTTCTTCCTCCATAACTGACTCTTCCAGAGAGCTTGAGGCTTCTTCTACAACCGCAGATGGATGTGGTGCCTTCTTTTTTACTGTCATACGTTTAGTGTACACAATCTATTTTATTTTGTCACCCTGTGCTCGAACATATTAATTTTTCCTCATTTTACCCTGATAAATTTATTATGGGTATGTCAAAATATAACATACTAATACAAAATTTGATTGATATATTGACAGAATAATCCAAATTATCTACATTGGCAGTTGATCCCGTCAGGACGGGATATCAAAAAAAATATCTTGTTCTATCCATCTGCCTAGGATGTAGTCTCCGAAGCGGATCCTCAATATGCTTCGAGAAATAATACCAATTGAGGTTGATAGGAGGTGAATTACATTATGACAAAAGCAGATCTCGTTGAAGTAGTTGCAAAAAAAGCAAATCTTACAGCAA
>CAYSEV010000060.1:0-5646 GCA_964430295.1 uncultured Gammaproteobacteria bacterium | reverse complement strand
TAGAGCACTTCCCTCTTAAGGAAATGGTTGGAGGTTCGAGTCCTCCTGCGCTCACAAATAACGAATTATTTTGCCAATACTCCGATTTGAAATTCTGGCAATAGCTGATTGTTTTGTCGTTGATGTTTTCTCTCACCTGTATACATAGCTGTCGCATCTTGACCGCATCCTCTGAGTATTTGTGAATTGTGTTGTGGAATATATGATGTTACATCATACACTGATCCGTTAATCACCATCCAGCAACTTGATTCGGAATTGTGTGATGATACATCTGCTAACGTATAGGTTTTAGTCGTGGATGGATTTGATCCAGTTGGTGCACTTACCTGTTGAGCGGTAGTCGTATTAAATCTATTCGACATGGTTGAGGTAGACGTTGTCCTTGAAAAAAGAATATACGCAAGTACAATGAGAGAAATTACGATAATACTACCTATTTGAACTATATGTTGTTTCATAATGAACATATAGTAGTATGATTATCTGAAATCTTGCTGAATATGAAAACTTGGTATGTGTATATACTTCTCTGTTCTGACTCAACGTATTATACGGGCAGCACAACGGATCTTACTCGGAGGATACATGAACATAATGGAACATCTCTCGGAGCACGCTATACCAGATCCAGACGTCCGGTTACGCTTGTATACTCGGAAATATACTCGTCTCAAAGTGAGGCATTCAGACGTGAAGCATATATCAAAAAATTACGTAGAAAACAAAAAAAATCATTATTCACTTCACTCCCATAACTAGTGTTTGCTCTATTGACTATTTGTGAAAAAAAACTTATTGTGCCTTTGCTATGGCACAACCCGAAGTGTTAGAGCGTGCACGCGACATTGAAAGGCTCATTGGTCCACCGCGTGTTTACACGCCTGAGCATGTCGTATATAAAGGTGAACGTGCATGGCTCGACATAGTTGTTGGGAATACTCCCTTCAAGTTACCTCTCGTAAATGTGGCTACACCCGAGGAACCTATTGCAATTGCATGGCTTAACACGGATGTAAAAGTTAACCCCAGATTAGCACGGGCTGCTGCAGGTGAAATGTCTCTGCATATTGCATCGAGAGCACCACGCGTCGTCGTAATGCCCGCCTCCAGCAAATCAGAATGGTACATACGGGAAGCCGTACAGGGTGCATCCACATTACTACAGACGGATATAACCCTTATACGGTTGCCAGGGGGTCGGGATAGAGCAAAAGTCCAACAGGAAATTGGAGAAGGGTCAGTCCTCTCCTATAAGCCAGTGACACTCAAAGCGGGCGAGCTCAAATATATAGGCATTTCGGATACCGATTTTGCCCGTATAGATGAGTTGTGTCCAAACGGAGAAGGACTCGTGTTCGCAGATGATGTACTTACAACAGGAGCAACACACGACGAGATGACAAAACTTCTTCAGCTACCTCAAACCAGTTTTTATCATTCTGTATTTCTTGCCCGTGAAGGGTTTTTTGATAGCAACTATCCTCCACAATTAGGATCACGCATGCATGCGGTGTTTTATCTACCTGAAATGCCCTGGCCTGTACAGGATGTGGGGGCATTGTTCAAGTTAGGAGAAGCGCCTGTCACCGGATAAATTTATACTATCTCTTCCTTCTTCGTTCGTACAAATCTAATCCACTCCTCTACTACTTCGAAGATAACTTTGAGCGGAGCTTCAAGAATAAAGTCAAAGAAAAATATGAAAATATTTATTTTCGCGATCTCGCGGGATAATAAATGACCGACCCGTAGAATTGGAAGGAAGAAGAAATCTATAAGCGGGGCTAAGAACCCAGACCGCTCAGTCATTTCATATTCGGTTGCTGATGTTTTTATGCGGTATGCAAAAAAGCTTACCAGCGTAACGAAAAATACAAATATGATCTGGCTGGCAAAGTTAAAATGAAGCTTCGTTAATATGTAACTAATCACACCAAACGAGATAAGGTATGTAATCAGGTAAATTATAGAAAAAACTCCTGTTAAAATCGGTCTTCGAATATGTGGTTTGTGTACAAATACATCTTTTTCATCTTTGAGAGAATCAAAGTCGTACATGATTGTCTTTATACGATCTATAAGTTTATGCGTATTGTCATGCCCTGGTGGAGTCGTAAATCCTGCAACTAAAAATAATAGTATTGGTGGGAAGATTGCGTTTATAGCAAGTGCCAGGTACTCAACCTTCTTTGTGATAAACATATCTACAGGAGCCTCAAGTGCGAATGCAAAGATCATTTTTGTTAAGAATATATAGATAATACTGCGGACCACTGCACGCCTTACCTTGGCGCCAATAAGCTGATACCTGGCGTGTGCTAGTTCAGATAGCTTTTGTTCAAATTCGGTTTTACTTTCGAGCAAGGTACGTGCTTTGGGCCCGTATTCATTAAAGAAATCACGGATCAGCAAAAAGGGTGGATTATTCTTTTTTACATACCGACTCAGTGATTCACTAATCGGATCTTTAAAACTTGTCTGAATTAATCGGAGGTTCTCAAACAGTTGTTTTGTCTCCGATTCGGTGTGTTCAAGAGGGTAAACAAACCACGAAGGCTGAATGAGTTTCAACACTTCATAGACGATAAGTGCATCATCTGATTGTGCGAATGTGCGCTCAACAGCTATATATGTCTGCAAATTTACGTATCGTTCATCTGCATCAGGTAATACGACTTTTGGGCGGATTGCCTGGTAGAAAAAATTTATAAGAGCTTCACGCTTTTTTGCAGAAACGAGCGTGTCTTCGATTTCTGAAGAAACTAATCCAAGAATGGTTTCCCATGAGATGCCTGTATGCTGAGATGCCGATCCAAAAACCGTATGCTTGAGATTTAGATATTTGGCTATGATATTATGAATTTCTTTTACTTTCTCATCTCCGATAAGTCCACTATCTATATATTTTGCCCACAGTAATTCCAGCACAAGGTTTTCAGCTATAGATGAGGATTTACTATTTAAAAGGATACGTCGTTTAAGGATGCGCTCAATAGCAGCTCGACGGACAAGGTGCTCTGCGCGAAATTCTACGGCATTGCGTGCTTTTTCGTATATACGTGCGAGTATAGAGACAGTGTTACTGACACTTATATGTGCATGTTCTTTTTTATGTTCGCTCTCCTCTTCAAATGTTGAGAGTAGTGCATCTACCATCGGGGATACATCCATGCTGCTAGTATAACATTATATGCGTGCGAGCGAAAATGCATATTGCAAAGAGCAAGAAAGATAGTATCATAAATGTAAACAAATCCTTCGGGGTAGGTTGAAAATACCAATCGGTGGTACACTCCACGAGTTGCCGGTGAGGCGACATGATTCGGTGAAAGTCCGGAAGCGACCGTATAGTCGGGATAAAAGAAGGAAATACTTGTACCGTGTCAATCGCGGACTTCTTTGACGTACCCCGAGTATTTGCGTACCAAACACATATGAAAAAACTGTTTTCTATTGGCCCGTTAGCCATCATATTCGCAGCATTTTTATGGAGCCTCGATGGGTTACTTCGTAGAAGTCTCTATGTACTTGCGCCCATACAGATTGTGTTTTTTGAGCATTTTGTTGGATTTTTGTTCCTTCTTCCCTTTTTGATTGGATCCTGGAAGACATTTACTTCTATCTCAGCAAAAACGTGGGGTGCCATGATGTGGGTTACCATACTAAGCAGCATTATTGGCACGCTCTGTTACACCGCTGCACTTGGGCAGGTCCAATATATCCAATTTTCAGTGGTTGTGCTCCTGCAACAATTGCAACCGTTATTTGTTATATTTTTTGCCTGGATGGTTTTACATGAAGCACCTGCAAAGCATTTTTATATATGGGTCATGCTTGCTCTTATTGGAGCATATTTTGTATCATTTCCTACATTGACAGTAAATATGGCTAGTGGAAATGGAACTGTCATAGCAGCGCTTTTGGCTATAGGTGCTGCCTTTTCATGGGGATCATCTACAGCATTTAGTCGCTATGCACTGCTTCAAATGCCATCAAAAATTGTGACAGGACTACGGTTTGGTATGGCGGCAATTGTAAGTTTCGTGTGGATTGTGATATCCGGAAAAACAGGAACATTATTTTCCCTAAATGAGAGCCAAATTGTCGCGCTTATTCTTATCGCTCTTACAACCGGTATGGTTGCGCTTTCAATATACTATTTTGGTCTTAAAAAAACGCCGGCATGGGCAAGCGCAATTTGTGAGCTTACCTGGCCGCTGTCTGCAGTCATGTTTGATTATCTGGTATACCATAAGTCTTTGACAATGACTCAGTGGATAGGCTCGGCGCTTTTACTTGCAAGTATTTATATGGCCACAATGCAATCACGATCTCATACGCAGGCTGAGTTGGACGATTAAGCAAAGGAAAGTATAGAAATACCGATAAATATTAGGATAAGCGACAGTATTTTTTGCAGCAATATATGCTTTGAAATGTTCTCCTGTAAAATATGTGGGAACCATACGGAAAGGATAATCATCTCAACAAGCACAAAGAATGACTGAAGTCCTCCAAAGACTGTTACAAGTGCAACTGGAGCCATCGTAATGGCAACGAGTGCACAGAGCTGCGCAACAAATTCAAGTAGTTTATTGGACAATAGAAGTACGAACGTCCACGGTTTTATGCGTACATACTCTGCAAAGAACTCACGCTTAATCCGTGGTGAAAACAATAGGAATCCGGCACCAATAGCACCTCCTACGGATTGGTAAGCAAGAGTGGTCAGAAAATCATTCATTACATACCCAAATTTAAATAGCACTTCGACTAATGATACGATCAGACCGGATATAACAACGAGAAGAAACGATTTCCTGGGCTTAAATATAGTCGTGTCCGACTTTTCCAGTCCCAGTAAAAAACCTCCAAATACTATACAGACAAAGGCCAAGAGCTGGGTCGGTGATAATGTCTCGTGAAGTAACACATACGAGGCGATAGCCACATATATTGGCACAAATTGATACAGCGGAACGACTCTGGAGGAATCATCAATGGATATAGCCTCGAAATATGGAAGAAGGTAGACAATAAGCAATACTCCTGACGAAAGCAGAATTAGCATCTGTGAAATTGGGAGAATAGTGACTCCATGAAAGATGAAAATCATGGTACCGATCAAGAATGATATTATTCCTCCAAATATCGGGATAGCACTATGGTGCCGTATTTTTTTGTCTACCAGAAATTTCTCCATGAGATTTGTGAAACTCATGAGAAAAGGGGATAAAATTGCAAGAAGAATCCAGTCCATATACGTATTCTATATATCTATGAGGCGTGAAGGTAGAGTGAATATTACTATGCAATTTTTGGGGTCCCCTACGGGACTATATGCCAACCTATCAAATTATTTTATAGCTAATCCACTAGAGGCGCAATTGTTTAATGTGATATACAAAACATTAAATATATAAGAACTGAAATATAAGTTACAGGGTCCCCTATGGGATCAGCTACAAACCTATTTTACAGTACAATCTAATGAAGTTGAATTGCTTCAGATTAGTTATAAATATCTAAATTTTCTAAAATAAACTTGTAAATGATATAATATCTGATATGGCAAACGGAGATTCTAAACCAATGGACGATGCAAACGCACGGGAAATGGCTCTTGATTTTACCTCAGACGAA
>CAYSEV010000059.1:0-5943 GCA_964430295.1 uncultured Gammaproteobacteria bacterium | reverse complement strand
GAGCAATAATCATCAGTGATGTTTTTTCAGCTTTTTGTAAGGCTATACTTTTTGGCGCCAATTCCCCAAGCACTATATGCAAAAATGTTATGAGTGTGAATGAAACAAATACGCCCACACCATGAGCTGTCAGATATGCTGCAGTTGGGGGAAAGATCTCCAGGAAAATAGTTTCAAAATAGTGGGCAAGTACTGGTTCACCAACCCATCCAAGTGCAAGTGATGCTATCGTTATTCCCAGTTGAGTTGCAGATATATAGGTGTCAAGATTTGCGAGTGCGGTTTGAACACGCTTAGCAGAGGTATTTCCTTTCTTTACAAGTTCGTCTATTCGGGTTTTTCGTATAGCGACTAGGGCAAATTCGGATGCCACGAAGAATCCATTCAAAAATACCAACACTAATACCATTCCAATTTGCCAAAGAAGTTCCATGTATGCATGTTAGTATACCAGTTCATGTGAAATGAGTGAAATATATGATATATATAATCATTAATACAAAATCATGATAGGAGATATATATGATAACAATAAACGATTTTACGGCAGTAGATATACGAGTAGGAAAAATTGTTGCGGTAGAGGACTTTCCGGAAGCTCGGAAACCTGCGTATAAGTTAACCATAGATTTTGGTAAAGATATAGGGGTGAAGAAATCCAGCGCACAGCTCACAAAATATTATACGAAAGAACAATTATTAGGAAAATTAATATTAGGTGTGGTAAATTTCCCACCACGTCAAATAGGCCCATTTATAAGTGAAGTACTTACTCTCGGTGTTCCTGATTCCTCCCATGAATGTATATTAATACGACCGGATCTTGATGAAGCTGTTCTTGGCGGAAAACTATTCTAAATCAAAATACTTTTTATTATCTTTAGTGATAGTATAGAAAAAGTGTTAGTGGGTAAATATGGACGAGATGAATATATTTGGATACTAAGAATTATATTAGTTAATACTTAAAAACTATGAAAACGTATACATCTATAGATGACCATATTCAAAATCACCCAACAGCAGTTCAAAAACTACTGCAGTCAATACGCAAGACTATTCATAGTGCAGCACCGGATGCACAAGAGGGTATCAAATATGGAATGCCGACATTTATTCTTCATGGGAAAAATCTCGTGCATTTTGCAGGGTTCAAAGAACACATTGGATTTTATCCTGCTCCATCAGGAATAGAGGCATTTAAAAATGATTTGAAAAAATATAATACAGGAAAAGGGACCCTCAGATTTTCTCTTGATGAACCAATACCACTGTCGCTTATTCGGAAGGTCGTCGCTTTTAGGGTAAAGGAAACACTCGAGAAAGAGAAATCGAAAAAAAAGAGCATATCACGAACGTAATATCTACATCTCTTATTTCTTTAACTCAACAAGGTCCCACAAATTTCCATAGAGATCAGCAAATACGGCTACTGTGCCATACGGAGCTTGATTAGGCTTGCGAACAAATGTAATTCCTAATGCTGACATTTCGTTATAATCCCTCCAGAAATCATCAGTATACAAAAATAAAAAAACACGACCTCCTGTTTGATTTCCAATAAATGGCTTCTGTTCTGGTTTTGATGCTCTGGCGAGCAGTAACTGGGCTCCCGAATTATTTGGCGGAGAAACGACTACCCACCTCTTATCCTGTTCGGGTTGATATGTATCCTCAATAAGTGTGAAATGAAGTTTTTTCGTGTAAAACGCAATTGCTTCATCATAGTCTCGGACAACCAGTGCTATCAGGCCTAGTGTTTGTTGCATGGTGTTAATTGGAAGATGATTTTTTCCATCTCGGGGCAAAACCCGCCATTAAAGCAAAGATATGTGCTTTGATCCTGCTTTCACCTCGAGCGACAATTGCTTCTATCATGGCTTTTTTAAATTCTTTTACGTCAGTCCCTTCATAACATAATTTCCCATTGATAAAACAATAGGAACAGTATTTTTCATGTTCACGATTTACGCCTTTGGGGTCTTTTGCAAATGGCATAAGGCAACTTTCACACATGCCTTCGAGTGTTTTTGGTGTAGGTTGTTTCATATACCTGTATAGTATCATGTCATGGGAAAAAATATGACCTCGTTATCAATTACCTAGTGAATAGAAGCTATTAGGTCTATAATCTGTAGATATATGTATGTGAGTAAAGGATTTATCTATACATTTTCTGCTGCAATTACTTGGGCTATAAGTATTGTATTGCTGCGAATCATATTGCAACGCGGTGAAGATGCATATACTGTACTGTTCTGGACTTCAACTATAGCATTGCCGTTTTGGATGTATCTCTTTGTTACATCAAAACATGAAGTCGCAAAACTACGATCAGCTGATTATGGAATTTTATTTGGCATGGGAATTATATCTACAGTACTTGTAAGTATTACAGAATTTTTTGCACTCAAATATAGTCCTGCAATAAATTATGCCTTCCTCATCCGAACAGTATTGCTGTTCACGTTTTTATTTGCATATATGTTTCTTGGAGAATCATTCACAAAAAAGAAATTAACACTTGCAGTGCTCATGTTATTGGGAGCATATTTTTTATCCACAAAGGGTAAACTTATATCTCTCACAATAGGTGATTTGTTTACGTTGACAGAAGCGGCACTTATTGCGTTTGGTAATAATGTATTAGGAAAAATGGCAACAAATCGCATGAGTATAAACCTTAGCTCATCCGCCAGCTCACTTATCGGATTTATACCTATTGTGGCTATCACTCTCTATGTTTCGACAATACATATTCCACAAGATGTGGTGTTAATTCTTATATTATCGATTCTATATATTATATTAACGAAACTTAGGTACACAGCATATTCACATGCAAAGGCTTCATATGTGACTATGATTTTTTCGTTTACTCCGGTATTCGTATCGTTCATGGCAATCCCTTTTCTCAAAGAATCTATGACATCTGTACAAATCATGGGAGGAATACTTATTGTCTTATCAGGTATATTAGTAGAAAAATTGGATTGGTAAAACTATGACATCACTCTATATAAAAAATAAAAGGATCACAGCTGAACACATCCAAGATAAAAGCCTTCCCATCGGAGAATATGAATCCTGTACATTTATTAATTGTAATTTTTCAAATGCCGATTTATCTAATTTTATTTTTTCTGACTGCTCATTTGAAGGTTGCAATTTAAGTCTCGTCAAGCTACAAAAAACAGCTTTGCGTAATGTCATTTTTAAAGATACAAAGATATCAGGAGTACAATTTGAACAGTGTAATGAATTTGGATTATCGTTTACGTGCACTCATTGTATGATACATAATGCATCGTTTTTTAATATGCATATGAGAAGTACAATATTTAAAAATTGTGAAATTAGAGAAACAGATTTTTCGGAATGTGATCTACGAGATTCTATATTCGAATATTGCGATTTGATAGGTTCAACATTTAATCAAACAAATCTTCAAAAAACAGATTTTCGTACATCATATAACTATTCAATTGATCCAAATAAAAATAAAATTAAAAAAGCAAAATTTGGCATGTCCGGTATCATTGGCTTATTGGGAACATACGATATAGAGGTAGATACAAATATATAAACAAGCTATCTTTTTGTAGCATCGTATATGCGAAGAAGTGAGAGTGCACATATCGTTAATCCATCTGTAATATCTTGATTTCGAATCATATCTATAAGTTGATTCATGCTCACATCTTTACATTCCATACCTTGTTCGCTGGCTTCTCTGTGTGCGTTACCTTTTGTTAAATTAGTTGCTAAAAAAACATGGCATATCTGATTATGTACACCGGGAGCGATATAAAATGAACCGATATCAACAAAAGAAGTTGCGGTGATGCCAGTTTCCTCTAGAAGTTCAGTTTCAGCAGTCTCAAGAATACTACTACCTATATAATGACCTTGCGGAAATTCCCAAGAAAACTTGCTGATTGGATACCTATATTGACCTACCAATGTATAGTTATCGTGTTCTCGAGGGATAATCAGTGCACAGGGTTCTTTATGGACTACACCGTATGTGAGGGTTGCTCCAAAATCGGTTACTACTTGATCTTCAGTCACATGCATCCATGCATTCTTATATACTTCTTTACTCGATGTCGTTTTCCATGTCATATGTGGTTGTACTATACTACTATGTTAGCTTCGTTTAAATAATCCATTCAGTTCATTAATATGTACTGTGATACTTGTTGGTCTTCCGTGTGGACAGGTCGCATTGTTTGGTGTTGTCTCTAGATCTTTCAATATATTTCTCATTTGTTCTTGTGTCAGTGGGTCTCCGGCTTTTACCGCTGCACGGCATGCCAGAAATGCGAGCATTTCTTCAGATACAGTATCTATCTCTTGTGTGCGTTGTGTGGACTCCAATTTGCTCAGTATATCCAGTATAAGTTCCTTTGGATTTCGGTCCTGAAAGAGATAAGGCACATGAGTTATTGAATCTGTAATGAACGAAAATCCCATTTCTCGTATCAGGTCAGCATGTTCCTGAAGCAGTAATGCATCATGTGGTGGTAGGGTAAGCAGGAAGGGTTTAGGCAATACATATTGTTTACGTTTTGATTGCTGTAGGAGAAATTCTTTTTTTAATTTTTCAAATATCACACGTTCATGTGCTGCATGCTGGTCATATATTCGGATTGTCTGTTTTGATGTTGCGATGATATATAAATTTTGAAATTGTGTAATCGTTGAAATGTCTTTGGTTCGATATTGTTCATGGTCCAACACAGTTTCGCGCAGCAGTGTCCCTGCAAAACTCTGTGCGAGTCCTGCACCCGTTTTTTTCCATGATAACTGTTCATACGATATGTTGTTTGCAGACAGCACTTCTTGAATGATATGTTTCATAGTTCGCGACACAAACGCACTATCACCAAATCGTATGTTCTCTTTGCGGGGGTGGATATTGATATCGACGAGTTCTACGGGAAGCGTAATAAATAGCACAAATATCGGATAAGTAGCTGATTCGAGCATTGTCCCATATGCATCTTTTACGGCTGTGGAAATGATTGTATCTGTGATGTTTCTGTTGTTTATAAATATGTATTGTTTTTGTTTTGTACGGGCATGCATCTGGGGTTTCGCTATGTAACCTGTTACCCTAAGATAGCTCGTCTGATTGTCTACAGGTATTGTCTGTGCATAGGTTTCACGACCCAATACCTGTTCTATGCGCTCTCCCTGATCGGTTGTTTTTGGAAAAGATAGAAGCAATTTTTTCCCATGAGTCAGTGTAAATCCGACAGACGGATATGCCATGGCAAACTGTTGCACCATAAGTACACATTGCCGAAGTTCCATCCGTGTGGATTTCAAAAACTTTTTTCTTGCAGGTACACTGTCAAACAATCCTTTGGCAGTAATCATGGTCCCTTCAAACATTCCGATCTGATGTTCCCGAACAAGTTTTCCATTATCGATGACGATGCTATATCCGGTTGGGGAGTGTGATTGTCTGCTTTGAATTGTTAGTGTACATATAGCTCCAAGAGATGATAACGCTTCTCCTCGAAATCCAAATGTATGAATATGATGTAAGTCATCTGCGTGTTCTAATTTACTTGTTGTATGTGATTTCCAACTTTCTGTCACATCTTCAGGTGACATACCGATACCGTTATCCATAACCTGCAGTGTCGTGAGGCCTGCATCTTCCAGATGAATTTTTATATCAGTTGCTTTTGCATCCAATGCATTTTCTAGTAACTCTTTTAATGCATACGATGGCCGTTCTATGACTTCGCCTGCAGCAATTTTTGATATTACAATAGGAGATAATTGAACAATGGTACGCATAGAACTTAATCAATATCACGAAATGTTTTCGATGTATGTTGAAGGAGTTTAATCTGTTCCTGTAATTTTGCCAATGTATTCATAGCATCCATTGGTGTCATGTGAACAATATCCAGCTGTTCCAATTCT
>CAYSEV010000058.1:0-6542 GCA_964430295.1 uncultured Gammaproteobacteria bacterium | reverse complement strand
TATACTATAGGTTGCTTTTCAGCATTCTTTCCGCGAATGTGTTGTCGGGTATTTAACGGCAACAGAGAAGCAGCACTTTTCAAAAAACTATCATGTATGTTGAAAGCAGCATGATATTCATCCGCAAGTTTTCATCTCTCAACTATTCTCGCACGTAATACGTGCAGGAGGCAAACATGGCAAGTGAATCTAGTTCGGCACCCTCAGAAGGAATCACCCTTGAAAAGGTGGTCCTATTCGGCGGAATTACTGCAGGATTTTCAAGTATACTGTGGGGATTAATCGCTCAATATCTGCTGGGTTTCCATGAACTCGTCGCCTGGGGCCCGATCATCGCATTCGTGGTGATTACTGTGGCATATGGTATCGCGGTGAATTTAAAAACCGATACCGGACGGGTAGTGGCGTTCATGATGGTCTTCTTGGCGTATGTGAATGCTGCGTATGCGATTGTAAACATCATCATGCAAATCGTGTATGTACTGTACCAGACAGTCCATGAGTTCGTACTTATGGTGCAGGCGTTCAACAACACCCTGAAGATTACGTTTCAAGGCTTCACCAGCCAGCTGCAGGTTATCGCGAACAACCAGCGCGCCTTCATTGATAAGCCGTATGGCAAATTCTTCTTAACTGGAGAGATCGCCATCGCGCTAATCATCACGATAATCTCGGTGTACGTGTTCGTAGTGAATAAGGATAAGTTCGGCTCTGATGCACAGGCGCTACTCAAGACCAAATGGGTGATTGGGGTTACATGGTTTTTCTACGCTCTCGCGCGCGGATATAACACGATGCTTCCCTTGTTCGTTTTCGCCGTTTTGGCTGAGTTGTATGGAGAAGGTATCCTAAAATCCTTTCTACGTGATGTGTCTGTGGCGGCTCATAATGCTGCAGAGCGTCATGCTGGTCGCACTGTTTCGAACTTTGTGACAGCCACTGTCATCTCATTGGCAATCTTGGTTGTCGGCGTCGCTACCACTTGGTACGTCGCGATTAACATCCTTTTTACGGCGCTCCCGTTTACCACACTGGTTTTCTGTGTGGCAGGCGTGGCTGTCGGGAGGCTTATTCACAAAAAATAAAACTTGCGGACCCGATGGGACCGACTCGATTGCGTGCGCATGCACAAAAAAGAGTTGGTTCCATCGGAAGTTTTATTTACATTTCTAAAGTCACCACGGTGACCATTCTTCCAATTGTTTATCTATTTCTGCTTGTCTTGTGCTTTTGTGTGGTTTAGGTTTTTCAGGTGGAGGTGGTTTAATTGCCTGTTTCACGGCCTCATTAATATTTGCAATTTCATCTTCACGTTCGTCAGGTTCGTTTGATAGATTATTCATCGCATGCTGACGTGCCTGTTCTATCTCCCATGCTGTTGGTTGTGGCTTGGGTTTTGGTGTTGCTTCTTTTCCCATAGCAGGTTCTGTATAATGCTTCGCTTACTTACTGTCAACTGCATCAGAGACCATACATCACGAAATCTTTCTCTGTGATAGAATGATCCCATCATGTTCGACTTCATTTTTAAACTTCTTTCACATGACTTAGGTATTGATCTTGGAACAGCAAATACGCTCGTGTATGTAAAAGGTAAAGGTATTATTATCCGTGAGCCATCGGTCGTAGCCAGGCATAAAAAGACAAAACAGATTGTTGCTATAGGGAGAGAAGCAAAACGGATGTTGGGAAAAACGCCGCAAACCATAGAAGCCATACGTCCACTTCGTGACGGTGTTATTTCTGATTTTGATGCTGCTGAAGCGATGCTTCGCTATTATATTCAATTGGTTCATAAACAACCGGTTCGTCCAGGTTTCCCAAGTGTGCCAAGACCTCGTGTGGTTGTTGGTATCCCTTCGGGTGTTACGGAAGTAGAACGACGTGCGGTACAGGAGGCTGCCATTATGGCTGGAGCCCGTGAAGTGTATCTTATAGAAGAGCCAATGGCTGCCGCAATCGGAGCAGGATTGCCTATAGAAGAATCAAATGGAAGCTTCATTTGTGATATCGGAGGTGGTACCAGTGAGATAGCCGTATTGTCACTCGGCGGGATTGTCGTAAACAGAAGTATCAGAACCGCGGGAGATGAAATGAACGAGACTATCATGAGTTTTATGCGACTCAAATACTCGCTTCTTATCGGCGAGCAGACAGCAGAGGATATAAAAATTACAATCGGAAGCGCATATCCTGTGGGAAAATCAGACAGACAGACAGTTGTACGCGGTCGTGATATAGAAACAGGATTGCCAAAGTCTGTAAGAATTGGAGAAGCGGAAATTCGCGAAGCACTCTCCACTGTTATTTCAGAAATTATAGAGGGCATATCGGAAACCATAGAAGAAACACCGCCGGAATTAATCGGTGCAATTATGGAACATGGCATCGTACTGGCTGGTGGCGGTTCACTCGTGCGGGGTATAGATAAATTAGTTGCACAGGAAATTAAGATGCCTGTCTGGGTAACAGAAGATCCTCAAACTGCAGTCGTTCGAGGATGTGGTAAATTATTGGATGATGAGGAACTGCTGCGAAAAGTAAAAATTGCAGGAAGGAAAATGTAAGTGTACATGGTTACTGGTTCATGGTTCATGGCAACGACGCATTGCGATGAACAATAAACTATGAACTATTTACATAAGATCGCTACATTTTTTTCTAAAATATTTGAGCCTGCCTTACTTATACCGGTTTCTTTTATTCTCTGTGCCGTGAAGTCCGGTTTATCTGTACCTCAATCATTGTTTTGGATGGCACTGTTAACATTTCCTATGCTTGCGTATCGTGCCTGGGCAAAAAAGGCAAAAGGTCTTGATTGGGATATGCATAAGCGCGAAAGCCGCATAGAACCGTTTACATATCTTCTGGGGTATTTAGCGCTTTCAACAATTGTAGTATGGATTTTTGAACCAGTGTTACTGCCTATACTTACACTATACAGTGTATGGACCGTTGGATTTTTCATCATAACTGCAACCTGGACAAAAATATCAGGCCATGTTGGGGGAGATATGTTAGCTATAGGGATGGTAATTCAATGGTTTGGTATAGCGCTGTGGCCATTGGTACTTATCATCCCGCTTGTTGCATGGGCAAGGGTTATCCGCAAAGATCATACAACACTTCAGGTGTGCCTTGGATTTGTATACTCTACAATAATCATGGTTGCGTCCTCATTTTTCCTAATGAACTAGAAAATATACTACACAAGTGTTTGATGATGTATACAATTAACAAACGATATTTCTTGACACGGTTGGCATAATCCCCGATACTTCTTCACACATGAAACTAGGGAAAGCGTTTTCAGATAACGTTATCATCGAAAAAAAGCAGTATATGCGTTCGGAGCCGGAAGGAGATTCCTGGTGGTTGGGCATGGGACGAGTGTTATTGTTTTTGACACTCCTTTGCGTTGGTTTTTTTATCCTTATCTGGAGGCTGTTTGATCTTTCGATTGTGCAGGGACATTATTATAGAACCCTTGCAAATGGGAACCGTACTCGCGAGCTTGTCCGTCATGCTCCCCGAGGTATATTACGTGACAGGACAGGAAAAGCACTGGTGGAAAATATCCCATTTTATCGGCTGTTAAAACCATGCTCAGCTCAATCTATAGATGATTGTGTTACAGCAATTTCGCGCGAAGAAGGTGACGCACTGGCAAAACAAGGTCTGCCTGCAGGAACATTTTTAGAGGTTGATTATAAGCGTGAATATACATATCCGACACAGCTGAGTCATGTCGTAGGGTATACAGGTGAAATATCAGAGAACGAACTCAATGATGAATACTATAAACTTCGTTACTATACGCGTGGTGACAGGCTAGGTAGAACGGGCGCAGAAGCAGTCTTTGAAGAAAAACTTCGTGGTCGTGATGGGAAAGAATTGGTGGAAGTAGATGCAACAGGAAAAATACTCCGTATACTTGGAAGAGATAAAGAAATACCCGGACAAGACGTATACCTTTCTATAGATGCGCAAATACAGGAAGCTGCGGCAACTGCGTTTCCGGCAGGAGAAAAAGGAGCTATTGTCGTCTCACGTCCTAGTTCAGGAGAAATATTAGCACTCTATTCAAGTCCATCCTACGACATTAATAATTTTTCATTTGGGTTATCTGAAGATGAGTACACAAAGCTTATAAAGGATCCGGACAGACCACAGTTTGATCGGGCAATAGGAGGGGTATACCCTCCCGGATCTACATTTAAATTAGTTACCTCTCTGGCAGCACTTGAAGAAGGAGCGGTTACTAAATCTACAACAGTAGACGATGTCGGAGTCCTTAGAATTGGCCCATTTTCATTTCCAAACTGGTATTTTAACCAGTATGGGAAAACAGAAGGGCTGGTGGATATCATAAAAGCGCTTGAGCGAAGCAATGATATTTTTTTCTATAAGGCGGGTGAATGGTTGGGGATTTCAAAACTTGCATCGTGGGCAAGAAAAGTTGGTATAGGGAAACCTCTGGGTATAGAACTTTCAGGTGAGGCAAGCGGCCTTATGCCGGATCCTGCATGGAAAAAAGACCGGTTTTCCAGCCCGTTAGACAAAGAACAACGAAATGATGAGTGGTATGTTGGAGATACGTATCATGTAAGTATTGGACAAGGATATTTACTTGTCACACCACTACAGGTAAATACATGGACGAATATTGTCGCTAATCGTGGAGCAGTTTGTATCCCTACAATTCAGAAAGCAACAAGTGAAAAGCAGATCCAGTCCAGATGTAAAGAAATTGTAGTCAAAAAACCGGATACCATCGATTTAATAACAACGGGTATGCGCAAGGCATGCGAACCTGGAGGCACTGGCTGGCCACTATTTGAGTTTGGAGTTCATCGTTCATCGTTCACAGAAAAACAAAAAGCAACATCCTCTGCAATATTATCGACCATGAACAATGAACCCATAACCAAAATTCCCGTCGCCTGTAAAACAGGAACAGCAGAATATGGAGACCCGCAGAATCATACGCATGCTTGGTTTACCGTATTTGCCCCACTGCGGTCTGACTCAGTAGACAACTCCGTAGTATCGGCATCTGAATCGAATAAAAAAGATATAATCTCAGGTGATCCAGAGATTTCGATAACAGTACTAGTAGAAGGTGCTGGCGAGGGAAGTTCTGTGGCTGCACCGGTTGCGAAAAAAATATTGGAAGCGTGGTTTGGGAGATAGCGTTTTCTATTTGAGAATTTGTTGTACGTTCGGATACCGTAATTTTGGAAATCTATACGATAGAACATGATATATAAACCAGAACTGACGCATAAACTGATCTTTAACGTTATATTTTTTTAACCGCCGCATAGACGTATATGACGTTATGTTCTTATTGAATTTACTTTTATAACCTGCTGCAGCGAGCCGCATCGCAAATTCGATATCATCACCTTCCATGACACTTGTGTAATCCTCCCGAAATCCTCCAATTGCCAAATATGTTTTTTTACGAATTGCAAAATTTCCACCTGTAAGATATTGAAACCCAAATAAAAATCTGATTATCAGAAAATACAATCCGAACAAGACCCCATTTTTAGTCAGCATATATATGAATTTTGGACCGTCAAAAAACGAATAAGCGCCGGCTATAATATCTATGTTGTTCTCGCTTTTGAAATCCGAATATATGTTTTGAAGGTAGCTATGTGGAACAACATAATCCGCATCAACGTATACTAATATGTCTGAACGTGCATGTTTAGCTCCGGTATTTCGCGTGACACAAGGCCCCTTTCTTATTTCAGAAACAACTCGTACAGGAAAAGTTCTGGCAATGTTCTTTGTATCATCCGTACTATTGTTATCGACAACAATCACTTCGTAGTGTTCTTGAAATGATTGATTAAAAAGTGAAACTAAGCATTTTTTTATATATCGTGCTTCGTTATGAGCGGGAATAATAACAGAAAGAATGGGCTTTTTCATTACTAATTCCTATAATCTGTGTAGGAAAAATAAGCAGGTTTATTTCGGAGTGCCATGGATAATAAGTTTATAAATTGCATGGAAAAATCTTTAAAAAACCTTGGCAGGGTAGAAAATCTTCGTGCAGAAGAATATACATATTGATCGCGATAAAATGTGACATATCCGCTTCTCATCAGTTTCATGCCAAGTTGTCCATCTGCCTGCAAGTTAAATCGTGTGTCATACCCACCTACATGATCATATGCACTTCTTCTGTATGCCATGTTCATCCCACATAAATATAAGCTAAAGACCCTGGGGTAGATAAAATTGAGTGTATTTACAACACTACGAAGAAGTTTAGGCCCATCGGAATAATAAAAAGGGCCGCCAGAAGCAATAAGTGACGGATTGCTCTTAAAATGCGTATAAATTGCTTCAAGCCAGGTGGAACTCACTACTGTGTCGGCATCTGTCTGTGCAATAATATCTGCTGTTGCATACGTCTCTACACCTGATTTTACGGCAAAGACGTAGCCTTTTTTCTTTTCTGATTTTACCAGTACACCGGGAAACGAAGATGCGATTTTTTTAGTATTATCAGTTGAATTATT
>CAYSEV010000057.1:0-6644 GCA_964430295.1 uncultured Gammaproteobacteria bacterium | reverse complement strand
GGTCCGAAAACACCGGAAGAGCGCGAACATGCAGAATTGTCACAGTTCATTGTTGGACATGTGCATGATATTTCATTGTGTAAAGAACCGTTACAAACTCAAGCACTTCTGCGCCGGAATTTAGGGTAACCTTTGATCTCACTTATACTGTTTGTTCATTTCTGTTTTTATCATACTCATAAATTCGCTCATATTTATATTGAGTATCTCTTCACTTGACGTATAATTTTTTAGTGCCGCTCTGGTTCTGCCATCACTTCGCGATAAAAATGCCGCATCCACATATATTCGCGGTAATATGTACGATCCGGATGTATGTTTCAACGTTAAAAGTGTATCGGCTTTCACATCTGTTACTTCAACCTTTGCCGCAACTAATGCAGTCGCAATTTTTTTGGCAACAACGTTAGGATCAAGCGACGTAATATACATATCATACGAACGCTGGTATTCCGGATCTACCATGCGGGCCGCATGTGAGAGTAATCCTGTTGCGGAAAGATTTTTTGCCTGGGCAATGACATCCAAAGATCTGTATGGAATACCGAATACCAGATCAAAATTTGTACTGAAGACAGTCGGAACATCATCTGCCTTTGATATATTATGCGTCTTTAATCGCGAAACCATGAGCTGAAGCATATGTGATTCATCCGATGCTGCATAGTCTATTGTGGGGTATTGAGTTCTGACTCTGCCATATATGTCGTTTACGATCTTAACTCCGCGCCGGCTTGACCGAAGCAGAGATGTGTCAAATCTGATGGCTGAGGTTACTTTATAGATTCTATCAATAAAGTCATTTATTTCCCTGATTTCACGGCCGTATCGTGCATGAAATACATCAGAATCTATGTTTGCGCCGGAGTGGACGTATCCTTTCATCTGTGAATCGAGGTTTGTAATAATAGCAGTAACTCTCCGTTCGATCTCCCGATACACATACTGAAAGACAGACTCCATTGATGATTCTATGTTTACATGGCGTGGGATAAGATACTGCAAGTTTGCAGGTGTTTGGTCAATAAGCATAAGGAATCTGATTTTATCCAGAAAATATGGAAGTGTGATTTTCCCATCACGTGCATCTTCAGGTATAAGTTTGTGTACTAATGCCAATACGGTGTATTCCATACTTTTTATAGAAAAATCCTGCTGAAACGCACGGCTTACATTTTTAACGATGACTGATCTGTGTACGTCTAATGGATTTGGTATGGTCTTGATGATATCTCTGATATACGCATGAAGTCCTTCAGCCGTTTCGATCGTTTTATACGGCTTTTTTAGACCTATTGCCACTTCCTCCTCATACATAAGTTTTGCGAGTGACTGTATTTGGTCGGCGTCCAGTCGGAAATACGGTAGAAGCCACCAGCGAAATCCAACGATTGTCTCAAATACATCCGGGTTTGGATATAGCTTCATCTGATCACTTCGCTTTGAAAATTGAAGCGCAATGATCGGATCACCTCCGGTTGATAAATAGTCTCTATATTTTGGAATGATAAGGTTGGCGATCTGTTGGAATTCCGATATGCCGACCAGCCCTCTTTCCCTCTTCGCACGGGTACTTCTAATCGTAAATTGAAGTGGGGTTTTATACGCGCGTTCTGTTTGAATATCTACTCGTGATGTTGGCATGGCGGCTGCCAAGCTTCCGACCTCTTTCGTATACTGTTTTTGATTTCTAAATGACACTCGCGGATCTCCTTTTGATACGCCGATAATCTGTAGCGCACTGCGATAGCCTTTGATATCCGCATCATCAAATGGCCATATTTCTATAACCAAACATGGGTTACCATTTTCATTTTTTCGCATGACGCGACCCATATCCTGAAACGGTCTGTATTCTGATTTTCTCCATGGTTTTAGAATGATAACCTCATATTTCGGGATATCCAGACCTTCTGAAATCATATTGACGCCAACTATAACATGTATGTGTCCTTCGATGGCATTTTCAACGATCTGGGTATTTTTTGCTTTTGATTGGTTTGAATGTATGAATCCGACCTGCCCACTCATGTCGATTTTATAATGCGTTTTCAGCATTTTTTTTATGGAAGCCTCTATAACTTTTCCTTCTTCTATGGAGTCAACTTCGATAAACGTTGGGCGTATGGTGATAGTACCTTCATGTTCAAAAACAGATTCCTCAAAAAAATTCTGCAATTTTGCCTGAATAGATAATTCCAGCTCTATAAGTGCTTCTTCAATTTTTGTAAGCGGTGCTTTTTCTGATGCTGCCTGCAGCCGTTCATCAAGCCTCAGTACCGTACGTTTAATGGCAATCGGTGGCGTGACTCCTGTCTCAATTGTATACGCAAGTGGAACGTTTATAATTTCCTGAAATCCTAAATCTGTCAGGGTGTAATCCAGTCCACCAGTCGCTGTATAGGCAAATTGCATACTGTTTTGAATTGTTTTATGTTGCACGATGCTTTTTCTTTGCTGAAGGAGATTATGAGCTTCGTCCCATACTACAACAGGTATATCTGCTTTCCGCTTCTGTAATGCATTGAATAGTTCTATTGCCGAATGATATGTAGTAATAATAATTTTTTTATCTGTACGTTTATCTTCCTGATCGTATCGGCAAATATTGTCTGACCCAAATCTATCTTCAAGTTTTTTCTGTATCTGATCAAGCAAAATTGAGCGTGAAGTAACAAATATAATAGTTCCATCCGTCAGCTGTTGTGCGGTTTCCATTACCTGCATTTCCATTTCCGTTTTTCCAGAACCTGTCGGAGATGATACCCATCCTTTAAATTGTTGTTTTGGTGCTGATTCTTCGTGAGTTATAAGCGCCATACCGGTGGCAGCTGCGACAGCGGGCTGATGACTCCATTCAAGATCATTTGCTTCTATCCGTTCCAAATATTCGGTGCCGTACTGCAATAGCAATTTTGCTCCGATTGCTTTTTTATCAGAATCTTCGGGTCTTATGGTGGTTCTCTCTATATATCCCTGAATACGTTCAGGATCGATAAGAATATCCGGTGTCTGCAATTGCAGTTGTATGCCTCCATCCGGTGACGCAGCAAATACAGGTGTATGAGCCCTATCAAATATAGCCGCTGATCTTCCCGTTTTTCGTTGTTGTGTGATTCCTATAAGTTCACTTCCATGATATGAATGTTCTCCAACGGAAAACCAATCGGCCAGTGAGGTGAGAGGAATATCTTTCCCATCTGATGGATCCTTATACCCTTGTGCATAAACAACCGCTCCCACTCTGTATATTTCTATTCTAAACACACGATATTGTTTCTCTTGAATGATCATGATAGTCTCTTGATCTTGAACTTCTTCAGCAGCTTCTAGGGGTAACGCAATATCGATTCTGGAAGTAGCAGGATCAAGGCTATTTAACGTGCTAATAGACAGGTCTCCGAAACGTTCGTCGGTATACCACCTTGTGCGTTGATCCGCTTCAACAGGAACAGGGGCCTCAGTTACAGGACACATAATCCTATAGTATACTAAAAAGAGGGGATAAATTCAATCTGAAAACGTATGATTAGCGCATACATACAATCTATGCAAAGAAATAATAGGGATAGAAGAAAACCGGCGTAAAAAACTGTTAATTCTTAGGAAATGAGAGCTATCATGCTAATTTCAATCTGAGCTTTCAATGGCAATTCTTTTACGCAGACAGTTTCCCGTGCAGGGTAGGGTTCTTTAAGATAGCCTGCATATAGTGTATTTACTTCTCCGTATACCGACATATCTGTTACATAAATAGTAGTTTTTACGACATCATCAAATGTTGCTCCCGCAGCTTTTAGAATCTCTGACAGATTGGACATAATCTGGCGCATCTGGTCTTCAACGGTTCCCTCTACCAATGTGCCCTCAGGCGTAAGCGCTATAGATCCCTGTGTGAATATAAAGCCGTTGGCTATGATCGCTTGTGAATATGGGCCGGCGCCCGGTTTTGGTGCATGCGTGGTCGAAACTGCTTGCTTCATACCAATAAGTGTAGCATATCGTTTTGTCTTTTTTTGAAGCGGGCTGCTTTCGATTGTTACTATGATTTGAACTAGAATGCTGATTCTTTTTTAACACCAGGACGCATGACATTGAAGGACAGGAAAAAACAGACAAGCATTAGTATTGCCCCTGTTAAAAATGTATACCTGATGGCAATCGTTGCAACGGCGCCACCTAATAGTGGGCCAATAATCATACCGATGCTTTGATACGATCCGTTCAGTCCCATGATTGTGCCCTGTGATTTTTCATCTGTTTCCTGTGAAAGGATGGTTGGTATGAGTGTTTGTGCCACACTGTTTGCAACACCGAGTAAAATCATGCCGACAATAAAAACCGCGAGATTCGGAGATATAAACATAACAATGAATGATAGTGCCACAAGAGATATAGAATATATAAATGATTTTTTTATACCGAATTTTTTGGTAATTCTGCCAACCAGCATATTTTGTGTAAGAAAGCCCAATATGCCAAATAGGGTAAACAGTTGCGCATTTGTGGACTGCGAAATTTTAAGGACATTTAATAAAAACGGCTGAAACCCATACAATACCGCACAGGCAAATGCCATAAAAAAGATGAGTGAAATTGCAAATGTAACCCCGACATTTGGATCAAATAGTGTTTTCCACATTCGATGGAAATCAAAGAGTTTTCCTTTTGCTACTTCTCCCATGTGGGCGTTGGTTTCAGGCAAATAGATAATTGTAAGGATTGCTGCAATAATCGTGATAATTCCGGCAATAATAAATGGGATCGCCGCCCCGAGGCCTATGGTAGCAGCTGCTATGGCAGGACCAAATATAAATCCAAAACTAAATGCTGATCCTACCATGCCAAATGCTTTGGCTCTGTCTTGTGGTTTTGATGTGTCGGATATGACGGCAAAAATAACAGGAACATTTCCGGCCGTGAGTCCATCCAGTGCTCGGGCTATAAACAGAAATATTGCACTGGGTGCAAACGCCATGGTAAAAAATGACAATGCCGTGCCGATGATAGACACTACAAGTAGTGGTCTTCGACCGTATTTATCTGACAGACGACCGATAATCGGCGTGGAAATAAACTGACAGACTGAAAACAAGGCAAATAGCATGCCATTTTGAAAGTCTGATAGACCGAATTTGTGAGAATATGCATATAGAATAGGAATAATAATCCCGTAGCCGAGCATATTGACGAGGGCAATGAGCGCCACAATATAGAGATTTCGGTTTTCTGTTTTCATACGGGATTCCATTCGATGAACTCTGAGGTTTTTACTTCGAGTAGCACCATGTGTGGACCTCTGTAGTATACCAATTTGGCGTCTCATTTACCAGATGTTTGTACGATACATTACTTATTAAGTTTCTGCATTTATCGTATTGATATAATGGAGTGTATGACAGAGTTCTCAGGTGTTGGTGAATCCGTGAGGAAATTATGTGCTGAGCCATTTGTACAGGCGGATGAGTTAGTTCAAATAACAGGAGATATTCCTCAAGCGTCGTTGGGTGGAGCCAATCTTGAATTATGGCTTGGGGCAGCGAGACTTGTTCAAAAAAATACGGGCTGCAGTGCTCTGTCGTTTAACCAGTTACACTCCCAATTACTCACAGAGCTTGGATTTGGTACAGCTGTACCACCAAGCATTATATATGTGCAGGATGGAGAAAGAAGAAAATCCATGCTCCTCATAAACCCGCGCGTTTCCTATGATTCATCGGGTTTAACCTATCCTATGCTTGAGGCGTGCGGCTCGATAGATCATGGACAT
The DNA here is from genome assembly GCA_964430295.1 of uncultured Gammaproteobacteria bacterium. Classification (GTDB taxonomy): domain Bacteria; phylum Patescibacteriota; class Microgenomatia; order UBA10105; family UBA927; genus CAYGFH01. The sequence continues at coordinate 874 of CAYSEV010000057.1, read as the reverse complement.
ATGGGGTATGTTGTGAGCCGCCCTTCATCGTTTGCACTCACGGCCAGCGTTTTTGACGGAAATACGCTAACGGGTGTAGATACTCCAAATACAATCGAAAACAGGATGATGTACCCTCATGCAGTTCATGAGGATATCCATTTACGTCACGGTCAGACAGCACTCGATAACCCAGCAATATTGTGGGATATTACACAAAAAAGCGTGTGGGAACAATTTTTGCAATCGGGGAGTTTTGTCGGTGAATCATCGTGGCTTTATATGCTTACCCAGTTAAGTCCTCATGGAATTGTTGTCCCAACGAGTCCGCGCGGCTACAGCATCGCACAGGTAAGTGAAGTAGGGATATATTAACCGCAGTCTATTTCCACGAATCAAAGGCATCAAACATCCTTAGTCTATCTATATTACCATCGTAAGAATTGCGTAGCCATTCATCAAGGATTGAGTATATTTTTTCTTTGCTAATTTCCCAACCTGGCACACATAAAACATTGCATTTGTCGTATATTTTCCCCCATTTCGCAATTTTGGGTTCATTTGCTAAACATGCTCTAATGCCTTTAAATTTATTAATACCGACCTCTACACCAACTCCTGTTCCACAAGAGACGATTCCGCTATTTTCAGGGTTAGAAAGAACATTTGAAGCAATTTTTGGGAGAAAATTTTCTAATTTCTCATCAGTTTCACTATTTGAGACTCCAAGATTCTCAAAAGGAATATCCTTTTCAGTCAAATAGTGAATGACGTATTTTATTGCAGAAAAACCGTGTTTATCTCCGGCAATGTATATCATAGTAATAAAACTCTCATCTGGAGCGGGATACGAGAATTGAACTCGCTTCTCATCCTTGGGAAGGATGCATACTAC
>CAYSEV010000056.1:0-6789 GCA_964430295.1 uncultured Gammaproteobacteria bacterium | reverse complement strand
CTGTTGTCTACAATAAAGAACGTCAGATACTTGAGTTTATCACACAGTTTGTTCAGCGATACGGATACGCTCCTACGCTCAAAGAAATCGGCGGAGCCTTAAACATGCATTCTGTTGCAACGGTTCACGAACATCTGGATCGACTTCGAATTAAAGGATATATCAAAAAACTGGATGGTACCGCTCGCGGAATTGAAGTAGTACAAGATAAATTTAAACCCGGTAACAGTGGGACATCTATAGAACTCCCAGTGTTGGGGTATATTGCGGCAGGATCTCCACTTGAACCATATACAGATCCGAATTTTTATATGTCAGTAGCTCCTGGCATGATTTCCTCCAATAAACCGAGCTATATTTTACAGGTAAAGGGGACATCCATGATTGATGATGGTATTTTTGATGGGGATTTTGTGGTTATTCAGCACCAGCAGGATGCACAAAATGGAGACATAGTCGTGGCTCTCCTGCCAAATGGACTTGCAACCTTGAAGCGCATATATTTTGAAAAAGAACGCATTAAGCTGATGCCGGCTAACTCTGCAATGTCACCTATATTTACAACACATGTCAAAATTCAGGGTAAATGCGTGGGGCTTATACGAAAGTTTGTCTAATCCGAACACCAGAAGTATCTATCTCTGATATTGTAGACTATATTGCAGTATACTGAATGCATGGCAAAACTATCCATTGTATCAACACCCATTGGAAATCTTGAAGACATTACAATTCGCGGCATTAAAACTCTTTTTTGCGCAGATATTATTTTATGTGAAGATACACGCCGCGCTGGATTACTTCTCCATGAACTCAATGAACGATACGGTGAGTTGTTTGACCAAAACCCTGACTGGAAACCGGTGTTTTATACCTACTACGATGAAATAGAAGAAAAAAAACTTCCGGAAATTATAGAACTATTACAGAACGATAAACATCTTGCCCTTATAAGTGATGCAGGGACACCGTTGATAAGTGATCCCGGATTCCGACTGGTACGTGAATGCCAGAAGCGCAACATTACAGTAGAAGGTATTCCGGGGCCTTCAGCAGCTATTACAGCGCTTACATTGTCAGGCTTACCTTCTTCATCCTTTCAATTCTTTGGCTACCCGCATGAAAAATCAGGAAAGAGAATTTCCCATTTCAATGCTGTTAAAAAACTCCATGAGACATCACCATCCACATATATATATTATGTGGCACCACATAAACTTATACAAACACTGGAAGATTTAAAATCAGTATTCGGAAATATAGAAATTGTCCTTGCACGAGAACTCACAAAAATACACGAACAGATATGGAAAGGCAGCGTTTCCTCAGCTCTTTCTGAATTTACTGATCCCAAGGGAGAGTTTGTCTTGCTTTTTTCACTCAAATAACAGTTCACATCTCAGTGTGAGAATACACATATCTGAAAACTTCTGTCATTGTATCTCTGTCTAGTACTCTTCGAGCGTAGATGTATCACCTATCGGCTGACCTAATTCTTTGGCTTTCAGAATTCGGCGCATGATTTTTCCACTTCGGGTTTTCGGTAATTTATCTATAAATTCAATCTCCCGTGGATATGCATGTCCTGCCAAATGTTTTTTGACGAATTCACCAAGTTCTTTCTTGAGTGTTTCCTGTGCTGACACTTCCGCATACTTCTTTGGATTTCGAAGTACTACAAATGCTTTAATAATTTCACCTCGCAGTTCATCCGGTTTTCCAATGACACCTGCTTCGACTACTTCCGGATGCTCAACAAGAGCTGATTCTACCTCAAACGGACCGACCCGTTCTCCGGATGTTTTGATAACATCATCTGCCCGACCAATAAACCAGAAGTATCCATCTTCATCTTTCCATGCATGATCGCCGGATATATACCAGCCATTTACAAAATATGATTTATATTTTTCCTCATTATTCCATACTGTTCTCATCATGCTCGGCCAGCCCGGACGGAACGCCAAATTCCCCTCTGTTTTATCCGGTAACAGATTGCCGGCATCGTCAACAATACCTGCTTCAAGTCCCGGAAACGGCTTACCCATAGCGCCGATTTTTATGTCGAGACTTGGGAAATTAACCATCATATGCCCACCGGTCTCGGTCTGCCACCATGTATCATGAAAAGCCAATCCAAAAACCTTTTGTCCCCAACGGATAGCTTCCGGATTAAGCGGCTCACCTACACTGCAGAGGTGTCGAAGAGATGATAAATTATGCGCTTTCACTAAATCATCGCCTTTTGCCATAAGCATACGGATGGCTGTTGGAGCTGTATACCAGACAGATACCTTATATTTTTCGAGTATTGAATACCACACATCTGCATCAAATCGTCCGGCATGAACGACCATAGTAACTCCAAGCATCCATGGAGCTAAAATACCGTAGACTATGCCTGTAACCCAACCAGGGTCTGCCGTACACCAATAAACATCATCCGGATGGAGGTCTAATACCCATTTTGCCGTTACATACTCATGAAGTATGCCTGCATGTGCATGAACAACACCTTTTGGTTTGCCGGTTGTGCCGGATGTGTAGAGCATAAACGAATAATCCTCGGGCATAGTATGTTCGCAACTAAATCGGTCTGGTTGTTTCGCAATTGCACCAAGAAATTCCGGAGAATCGACAATGACAATTTTTTCAAGTTTTGGAAGTTTTTCTTTTGCATTGGTAAGGCGTGTAGACAACTCTTTTGTGGTAAATAGTATCTTTGCTTCACTGTTGGCCAATCTATCAACTAATGCCTGTTCCTGAAACGCACTAAACAGACTTCCTGCAATAGCACCAACTTTTAATATACCCAAAAATGCACCATACAGTACAGGAATACGAGGAAGGAATAAAAATACTCTGTCTCCCTTTACGACACCCAGTGATGTCAGGTAATTGGCATATTGATTGGAAAGGCGTGCCATATCACCAAACGTGTAATGAGCTGCCGCACCGCCATCACCCTCCCAATATAAAGCGGTTTTACTTTCTATCGGTGTACCAACATGACGATCAACTGCATTAAAAGCCAAATTTACACCACCATCATTAAAATAGGTAAGCTCGGATTTAATGGATTCCCATGGATTTGCAGGCGCTGCAGCAAGATCCGGAAGATTCGGTGTTATACGAAGTGAAGTACTATCTTTTTTAATGAATTCGGCAGGTTGAACATCCATAAAAAATCTCCTTTATTGAAAGTATTTTTAGCGTATCATGTGAATCAGATCACATGCAAGGGGGGTAATTTACGGCTTCGGAAATAATTCCGATTCTATCTGAAGAAGCCTGTTATATTTACCAACGCGCTCACCTCTTGCTGGTGCGCCAAATTTAACATAATCAGATTGCACCGCGACCGCCAGATCAGATATAAACGTATCATTTGTTTCTCCACTTCGATGAGAAACAATGCACTTTATATCATGTTTCTTAGCAATATCAACAACAGCTAAAAATTCTGATAACGATCCGATTTGATTGGGCTTTAGCAGAATCGCGCTACATGCTTTCTTTTCAATTGCTCGCTGTAACCGTACAGGATTAGTCGTAAGCAAATCATCACCTATGATAAGGAGTTCTCCACCAAAGCGGTTATTCAGGTCAATCCATCCATCCCAATCATCTTCGCCTAACGGATCCTCAATTGTTAACAATCTATATTGTTTATGGAGGTCTGCTATATATGTTATGAAATCCTGCGTTCTATACGGGATAGATCGATCTTTAATCTGATACCCTCTCTCGCTTTTAAAAGATGATGCAGCAACATCCAATCCAAAAAACACATCGACGCCAAAACGATAGGTAGTTGATCGTATTGTTTCAGTTAGAATTTCCAACGGATCTTTGTTTGTGGAAAGGTTTGGGGCAAAGCCACCTTCATCACCGATCGAATGTATCGCACCCCTGTTTATGAGCTGTTGTTTAACTGCATGATACAGTTCTGTACCCATACGAAGTGCATCAGAGAATGATTTGTTTGAAGCAGGGATAATATGATATTCCTGAAAATCTATATTGCCACCCCCATGTTTTCCACCATTGATTACGTTAAATGTAGGGGTGGGAATTTTTGTCATTGGTGCCGGAGTTCCGTTATTTGCCAATATATTTAAGTACTTATACAGCGGCATACGGTTATGTGCAGCAGCTGCAACAGCAACGGCTAAAGAAACCCCGAGAATACTGTTTGCACCCAAGTTTGCTTTATTTGGAGTTCCATCCAAATCTACCATCATTTTGTCGATTGCCCCCTGACCCATGGCATCCATGCCCTTAAGCTTTGGGTGTATCACCTTATTTACGTTTGCAACTGCTTTTAATACTCCTTTTCCACCATATCGTTTATTATCGCGATCCCGTAGCTCAACTGCCTCGTATGTGCCAACTGAGGCGCCGGAAGGAACAGCAGCCGTTCCTCTATAGCCACTGTTTAGTATGACCTGTACTTCCACGGTAGGATTCCCACGGGAGTCTAATATTTCTCTTGCTGTTGCACTATATATTTTTGAATCCATAGTTACTTTCTACTGGCGTGCTTATGTTCCGCCTGATAGATTGTTTCACGTACATGATCAATAGCATCCGGGTTCACAGATACACTTGTGATTCCCCATGATACAAGCTTCTCTACCAGTTCTGGATAATCACTTGGTGCCTGTCCACACATAGAGCAGGTTACGCCACGCTTTGCACATGTTTTGACAATATGCTCAAATGCCCAAAGAACTGATGGGTCCATTTCCGAGAAATCATGTGCAACTTCGCTATTATCACGGTCAGTTCCCAAAATAAGCATAGTCAAATCATTTGACCCGATAGATACTCCATCTATTCCAACATCCAAAAAGTCATTGAGTCGAATAACATTGGTTGGAATTTCACACATAAGCCATAGCTTAAATGATGGAGATCTTGTCATGCCGTGAGCGGCAATAATTTTCTTCACATCCATAAGCTCTTTCGGTGTGCGTACAAACGGAATCATCATATGCAGGTTTGTAAGCCCCATATCGTGGCGAACCTTTTTGATGGCGGCAAGTTCCATTTCAAACACACGTGCGTCAGACACGTATCGTGCTGCACCCCGAAATCCCAACATAGGATTTGGTTCTTCCGGTTCGAATGCTTCTCCACCTTTTAGATTTCTATATTCATTTGTTTTAAAATCTGTCGTTCTGTATACAACAGGTCTGGATCCAAACGCTTTGCAAAATATTGAGAGTTTCTCTGCTAATGTATCTATAAATACATGCTCTTTATGATCCTGAATTAACTTCTTCGGATGAGTACCGATATCTGCAATCATAAATTCAGCGCGTAGAAGGCCGATACCATCTGCATTTAATTTGGATACTGCATCCGCTCTACTTGGTTCCGCACAATTTACATAGACGTGTGTGGCTGTTTTAAGATGTTCAGGATTTATAACTTTTTTGACAGATGCAGTCTCAGTTGGCTTTATGGCACCTTTGTAAATTTCACCATTTGAACCATTTACCGTCAAAACCATGCCATCCTTGAGCAGCTTTCGAATATCTTTGGCTCCAACGACAGCGGGAATTCCGAGCTCACGGGAAACAATGGCCGCATGAGAGGTCCTGCCGCCGCGCTCAGTAATAATAGCTATAGCTTTTTTCATGGCCGGAACAAAGTCAGGATTTGTCTGCTCAGCTACCAATATATCTCCTGCTTTAAGCGTATGAATCTCTTTCGCGCTTGCAAGCATTTTAACCGGACCTGAGGCCATGCCGGGACTTGCAGGATCACCCTTGGCAAATACATCTGCCTTCACGGTCCCACTGGTTTTTGCGGCTTCCTTGCCGATAGTTGTAATCGGTCTTGTTTGAACTATATAGACCTCTCCCTTTTCAATTGCCCATTCACTATCCTGAGGGAAAAAATAATGTTTTTCCAAATTCATGCTCAGTTTCGCAAGTGCCAATATCTCTTCATCACTCAATTTTGGTTTACCGCCTTCTTTTTCGGTAAGAGCATGCTCAATATTACCGTCACCTTTTTTCTCCATGATCTTTTCCTGCGTATGCGTTTCACGCACGACAATAGTCATAGTTTTCTTATCTACCTCATAATGGTCAGGAGTAACGGCACCCTGTACAATCATTTCCCCAAGGCCAAAAATAGCCTCAATGGTGACACGGTCCTTGTCGTTTGTCACAGGATTTATAGAAAACATGATGCCGGATTTCTCGGATTCAACCATTTTCTGTACCGGAACTGCAATACCCACCTGAAAATGATCAAATTTATTTGTCTCACGATAAAAGATTGCGCGGGCAGTAAATAGAGATGCCCATGCTTCTTTTACCATCTCTATTAAATTAGCTTCTCCACGAACATTCAAAAATGTTGCCTGTTGGCCGGCAAATGAAGCCCCGGGAAGATCTTCTGCTGTAGCGCTGGAGCGCACAGCAACCAATGCATGTTTAGTTTCACTCCCACTGAGCGTAAAATATGCCTTTATAATGTCATCGGCAATCTCTTTTGGAAATTCACTTCTGGTAATAATATGTTGTACTTTTTTTGCAGCTTTATCGAGTGCCTGACTGTCAGATACATCCAATCCGTGAAGGGCTTCCTCTATACTTTTCCTGATATTTGCCGCATCTAAAAAGGTACGGTATGCATGAACTGTGACGACAAATCCGTTTGGAACAGGAAAACCGGCACGCGTCATTTCTCCAAGGTTTGCACCTTTACCGCCAACCGTGTTGCCATCATGCTTATCTATATCTTTAAACCACAACACATTTTTGTTACTCA
>CAYSEV010000055.1:0-7180 GCA_964430295.1 uncultured Gammaproteobacteria bacterium | reverse complement strand
AAACAAAAAGAGCTTCTGGAAGAACTTGACCGAGCGTAGTTTCGTGCTATAATGAAGGTATAGTGTGGTGAAGGTTAGGTGGGGAGATCCCACCTATTTTTTTAGAGGAGAATACTATGCCAGCAACAGTACGAAGTGAATTTTCATTAGCATTAAATCAAGTGGCATCTGAACGTGGCATTGACCCGAATGTGGTCATGGAAACTATAAAAGCTGCTATTTTAGCCGCATATCGCAAAGATTTCGGTAATGATGAGCTGGAACAATTTACGGTAGAACTTCATCCTGATACAGGAGAAGCAAAAGTATTTAAAGATGGGGTTAATGTGACTCCTCCGGGTTTTGGTCGTATTGCAGCTCAAACTGCTAAACAGGTGATTTTGCAGAAAATCCGTGAAGCTGAGAAATCTGCAGTATTAACCGACTATGCCACAAAAGTGGGAAGTATTGTATCAGGCATGGTACTTCGTTTTGATGGTCCGAATGTTATCGTCGATGTTGGCCGCGCACAGGCAGTTATGCCTCCACAGGAACAAAGCCAGGGAGAGCGATATCACCTCAACCAGAGATTGACCTTTTATGTGGAAGGTATACGAGAAACATCAAGAGGCAACGAAATTATCGTTTCCCGTGCACATAAAGGCTTAGTTGAGGGGTTATTTGCCCGAGAAGTTCCTGAAGTGTCACAGGGATCAGTAGAACTGAAAGTTGTAGCCCGAGAAGCAGGCGGACGCACGAAAATTGCTGTCTTTTCCTCTCAGACAGGTGTTGATCCTGTAGGGTCCTGCGTAGGACAAAAAGGAGTTCGGGTGCAGGGAGTTATCAGTGAGCTTGGAGGCAATGAAAAAGTGGATATTATCCAATACAGCGATGATGCCAAGCAGTTTATCACTGCAGCTTTGGCTCCGGCAAAAGATATTGATGTCATGCTTGATGAAAAGAAAAAAGCTGCGGAAGTACTTGTACCGGAAGATCAGTTATCATTGGCTATTGGCCGTGATGGTCAGAATGTACGTCTGGCTGCCAAATTAACAGGATGGAAAATAGATATCCGTGGAAAAAATGTCCCGACACCGGAAACAACAGATGAGTCAGTTGGTACATCTGAAGCAAAAGAAGAAAAAGCAGCTTCGGAATCAGCTGCTCCTGCATCTGTATCTGATGCGTCTGCGAAGGCAGATGATACAGAAAAACAAACAATCTAATTCCTATGAAACGGGAAAGCTGGGTTGTTCAAAAACAATATGAAGCAAAAGCAGAATCAACAGGAGACTGTATATCGACCGCCTATTGTTGCGGTGTTGGGTCATGTTGATCATGGAAAAACATCACTTCTTGATGCGATTCGTAAATCTAATGTAGCAAGTCATGAACACGGTGGGATAACTCAGCGCATTGGTGCATATCAGATACCATTTGGATCATCGTTTATTACCTTTATAGACACACCCGGACATGAGGCATTCGCAAAAATGAGATCCCGAGGAGCATCTGTTGCTGATATTGCCCTGTTGGTTGTTGCAGCTGATGATAGTGTAAAACCACAGACAATAGAATCTATTAACCAAATAAAATCTTCAGGGGTTTCAATGATAGTCGTTGTGAATAAAATTGATACAGTGGGAGCAAACGTAGATCGTGTGAAGCAGGATCTTGCCAAACATGGTGTACAGGTTGAAGGATTCGGTGGTGATATTCCTATGGTTCAGGTATCAGCAAAAAATGGCACGGGTATCCCTGCACTTCTTGATTTAATAGTTCTCGTATCTCAGATGAAGGAATTGCCTTCACAGCCTACAGCACCACTTGATGCGGCAGTTATTGAAACACGACTCGATAAAGGTAAAGGAATGGTTGCTTCCGTTATTGTGAAGTCAGGAACAATGATGTTTGGATCTTTGTTATTTGATGGACAAAAACAGGTAGCAAAAGTGCGAGCGATGTTTGATGAATACGGTACTGCTGTGAAAAGTGCTGGGCCGGCAAAACCAATAGAGGTGTCAGGCTTTACTAGTCTTCCAGCTGTGGGTTCTACGCTTACGTCTGTTGCAATTGCTCCACAGGTATCGGCAACTCCAGTAGTGTCAAAACCAGGATATTCTGCAACCTCTCTTCCAGACTGGTTGAAACCAGTGTCCGAGCAGGAAAAAACAAAACTAAACATTATTCTCAAAGCAGACACAGCCGGATCCTTGGAAGCTATTGTGGCATCGTTGGATGAACGCGTTCGAGTCGTAGAAAGCGGCGTGGGTGATATCAGTGAAGGTGATATATTACAGGCTCGAGGTTCGAAGGCGTTTATTGTCGGGTTCAATGTAAAAGCAAACGCAGCCGTAACAACGCTTGCTCAAACAGAAAAAGTAGTATTTAGAACCTACACGATTATTTATGAACTTCTCGATGAATTGGCCGAAGTCGTATCGGGTATGAAAGAAGTGATTTCACAGGAACGTGAGTTAGGTGAAGGAGCAATTATCGCTGAATTTCCATTTGAAAAATCACGTATTGCAGGGACACGTGTCATTTCCGGGCGTCTTGCAAAAGGGGACAGTGTCAAAATTATGAGAGGTGAAACTGAAATTGGTCGGGCAAAAATTAAAACCATCAGAAAAGGGAAAGAGGAAACCACAAAAGTAGAAAAAGGAAATGAGTGCGGCGTGCTTCTGGACCGCGCTGTTGATTTCCAGCTAAATGATGGTATAATCGCTGTTACTACAGGATAGTATCATTGGTGTCAGCATCAGTATTATATCCGGGTAGACAATCTCCAATACACAAACGAGCATATCGTTCGATAGTTGATTATTGGATAATTTTTATGGATTTCACACACGATATACAAAGTATTAAAGAGTTGCTTGAAAACGCACAGGATGTATTAATCGCTGTGCATGAGAAACCCACTCACGACAGTATAGGAAGTGCTCTTGCGCTGAGTCTGGGTATATCGTCACTTGGGAAAAAAGTGACTGTTGCATGTCCTGATCCCATGATCGTAGAGCTTAGTAATTACGTTGGTGCTCAAAAAGTTGTGAATGTACTAGGAAAGAAAAATTTCATTATTTCCCTGGATTATGTAGATGGATCTATTGAAAAAGTAAGTTATAACATTGAGGGAAATAAATTTAATTTAGTCATAGAACCGCGTCCTGGTTTTGAAGGATTTAGTGAAGATAAAGTCCATTATGCACACTCAGGCCAATCTGCACAGGTTATCTTCACTGTTGATACCATTCATTTGGGTGGCTTGAAAAAATTATATGAAGACGATAAAGAATTATTTGCGTCGGCACCTATTGTGAATATTGACCGTCATGCGAATAATGCGCAGTATGGTCATACAAATATGGTAGATGATAGCGCTTCTTCTACCGCTGAAATTGTGCATGCATTGCTTGTTGGACTTGGTGTTTCTTTGAGCGAGGACATGGCAACAAACTTGCTTAATGCGGTTTACGCAGCAACTTCGAATTTTCAATCCCCCACTGTTAGGGCGGGTGCATTTGAACTTGCAGCTCATGCTCTTCAGGCTGGTGGTAAACGGTTTGCTGTTGCAGCACCTTCTATTCAGGAAGAAATTTCTCATGGCGGAGAATCGGTCGCAGCAGAACCTCGAAAAATCGAACAGACCCCTGTTCTGTCTGCCGTGGCACAACAGTCAAAAGATGTGACTCCACAACAGCCGGATGTGAAACAGGAACAGGCACCATCTCAATCACAGCAGGCGCCCAAACAGGTTGCAAAACCTCAGAAAGCTCCACCGGAATGGTTGAAGCCAAAAATCTTTAAAAGCTCAAATATTTCCCGTTGAGACAATTTCGTTCTCTTGTAATTTATAGCCACTTGATGTAAAATACAAAGCATTGGAGCACGATATCGCTCCTTTTCATTTATTCTTATGGCAAAAGCAACCGCACCGAAAAAAACAGTAAAAAAAACAGAAAAAGTCGCAGCTCCAGTAAAGACGAAAGCTGCAAAAAAAACTTCGGTAAAAGAAGAGAAAAAAACAAAGGCAACAGCCGTCAAAGTGTCAAAAAAAGCTGACGTAGTTGTACCTGCTCCAAGTGAAGAAAAACTGGAAGTCATTACACAATATCAGGTAAAAGAAGGGGATACAGGAAGCCCGGAAGTACAAGTAGCACTCCTCTCAAAAAGAATTGAAAAATTAGTTGGTCACTTGAAGAGTAATCCATCTGATAATCATTCAAGACGCGGCCTTCTTGGTATCGTCAGTAAGAGAAGAAGATTGCTGAATTATCTGGAGAAAAAAGATCCAGCCCGCTATAAGGGAATTGCACAAAAATTGGGACTCGCAAAATAAAAACGTCTGATACGAGCGTCTATATAGGACGTTCGTAATTACAATTGAAAGGAGATGGAGGATAGAGGTGAAGTGTGATGGTATTTTTGTTTACTAAAAAAAGTAAACACGAATATGATCCCACTTCCAACCTTCTTACCCCCAAACTTCATTATGTCAAAACATGCATTGGTTAAAAAAACCATAGAACTTAGTGGTCGTACGCTTTCTTTGGAAGTAGGCCGTTTCGCAGAACAGGCAAACGCTGCAGTTCTTGCACAGTACGGTGAAACCATGGTACTTGCTACAGTTGTTGCTTCCAGTAAAGAAACAACCTTAGATTATTTCCCCCTCAGTGTGGAATACGTGGAACGTCTTTATGCCGGTGGGAGAATAAAAGGCTCCCGTTGGGTAAAACGTGAAGGCCGACCTACGGATGATGCGATACTTGCAAGCCGGGTTATTGATCGATCTATCCGACCATTATTTCCAAAAGCATATAAGCATGACGTACAGGTTATCATTACCGTTCTCTCTGTAGACGGTGAAAATGATCCTGATGTATTAGGACTTGTCGCCACATCTGCGGCGCTTTCTATTTCGTCCATTCCATGGGCAGGACCTGTTTCTGCCGTTCGTATGGGATATGTGAAGAGTTCTGATGGCGCAGGTGCATTTGTTGTCAATCCTACAGCTACTGAACAGGAAACAAGTGATTTTGACTTTGTAGTATCTTCTACAAAGAATAAGGTGCACATGCTTGAAGGTGGTTTTTGTGAAACACCTGATGATATAACATACGAATCTATTCTTAAGGCCAAAGAAGCAAACGCTCAGGTTATTGCGTTGATTGAAGAGTTAACCGCTGAGGTTGGCAAAACAAAAGATGTTGTTCCGGAAACAACTCAAACAGACGAGTTGAAGGCAAAAATAGCAAAAGACTATGCAAAAGAAATGGCTGCTGCATTTGCTAAAAAAGCTGAGAAAGAATTTGGCGGTACTGAAGTGGCAGAATTGGCAAAAGTAATCATGGAAGCATATGAAAATGCATATACACTGAAGGCAATTGAAGAAGCACTTGATGCATTATTTAAAAAGCAGGTTCGTTACGATATTTTAGAGAGTGGTAAGCGATTTGATGGGCGAAAACTTGATCAAATACGTCCTCTGGATGCAGGTGTCGGCATTTTGACCCGAACACATGGCAGTGCCATGTTTAAACGTGGTCAGACACAGGTATTAACTGTGGCAACACTCGGGACACCGTCATTGGAACAGCTCATTGAAAGCCCGACAGGGGAAGAATCAAAACGTTATATTCACCATTACAGTATGCCTCCGTATTCTGTAGGGGAAACAGGTAGATTTGGCACACCAAATCGACGGGAAATAGGACATGGGGCATTGGCAGAGAGAGCTCTGTTGGCAGTGATTCCATCCGAAGAAGTTTTTCCGTATACAATTCGACTTGTATCAGAAGTTATGAGCAGTAACGGATCTACATCTATGGCTAGTACCTGTGGATCTACGCTTGCTCTTATGGATGCCGGAGTTCCGATAAAAGAGCCTGTCGCCGGAATCTCTATCGGTCTTATGACAGATAAGGATCATGGTACAGACAAATATGAGCTCTTAACGGATATTCTTGGTATAGAAGATTTCGCAGGAGATATGGATTTTAAAGTGGCAGGCACGAAACATGGTATTACAGCAATCCAGCTGGATGTCAAAGTAGATGGGTTGACTGATGAAATGATCAAAGAAACATTTGCCAGAGCAAATACTGCTCGCATGCAAATTCTTGAAAAAATCACATCGGTCATATCTACGCCACGAGCTTCGCTTTCCCAGTATGCTCCAAAGGTAACAAGAGTTACCATTCCGGTTGAAAAGATTGGTGAGGTTATCGGGCCCGGAGGGCGTGTGATAAAGCAAATCATTGCAACTACAGGTGCAACTGTTGATGTGGAAGATGACGGCACCGTTATGGTGTCGGGTGTCAGTGAAGACGCTGTGCAAAAAGCAGTTGAATGGGTGAAGGGTTTAACCCGTGAAGTGTTGGCGGGCGAAGAATTTGAAGGAGAGGTAAAACGAATTCTGCCATTTGGCGCATTTGTAGAAATCTTGCCAGGCAAGGAAGGTATGGTTCATGTGTCACAAATGTCAACCGAATATGTTGGCAACCCGGAAGAAGTTGTACAACTTGGACAAAAAGTAAAAGTTCGCGTTATGGAAATTGATGATCAAAAGCGCGTAAACTTGTCCATGCTCTTTGGTGAGGATGCTAAAAAAGCACCACAACGGGAACGCCGTGAAGGTGGAGACCGAGGTGGGCGACGACCATTTAATCGAGGACCCCGAAGATTTTAATCTTATTTTGTCCTGTTGCGCGCTCCCTGCGGGGAGCGCGTGAGAGGTATGAGCTTCGTATACAGGATGACGGAATAGTTCTTTCATAGTTCTATCTTCTTTGTTTCGCTGGATGTGTAAGAGGTGATAGTATAGATATATGTCTAAGTTGTTGGATGATGTAGCAATGTATAGAAAGCGGGTGAGTGAGACGAAAGTCCCGCCTGATTTGGAGTCGAGAGTTCTTTCATCTCTTGAAGAAGTTGTTCGTTTGGAGAACGACATCACGGCTCGTGTGCATGTTGAACAAATGCTTCGCTATATAGATTGGGTTGTGAGCCTTCCTTGGAATGAACGCACCAAAGATGAACTTGATTTGAATCGGGCAAAAGAATACCTTGAAAAACATCATTATGGCTTACAGCCCGTAAAAGATAGAATTCTTGAATATCTCTCCGTGTTAAAACTAAATCGGGACCGGTGGGAAAGAGAAGAGGAAGCGGCAAAAAATGATGAAGAGCTCAAAGATGC
>CAYSEV010000054.1:0-7774 GCA_964430295.1 uncultured Gammaproteobacteria bacterium | reverse complement strand
AAAAAAACGTATCCTCTATGGGAAATAGTTCGCCTGCCCAACAAACTATTCCCCACACAAGATACGTTATATTAAAACAATCCAAATATAATTAACTGTTCAAGTTGAATGTTCAATAGATTACATTTGGATTACTGTGTTGGGATTGTAATCCCAAAAAAACACATTGTCAACATGATAAATGTAGTACAGAAGGTACGAAAGACAATAGGAATCGCATGTAGAGATCAAAACAAAAAAAACGCGATGATTTTTTACACTTGTGACAAGCTAAATGGAAATATTTAGCTTCGAGGAATAATTTGACACGAAAAAAAAGGGCTGCTACATTCAACAAATAGGAAATGTTCTTTTTGCCCAATTAGAACATATCCAAATTATAAAAGGCATTATTACTCGTAGCTAAACCCAAACCCAATTGCTAGCGGTAATGATGCTTTTTTATTGCCTAAAAGACTTAGCAAGTCTTCGAGCTTAGTCTTTTACGTCCACCGACTATCGCTCTTTGAGCCGCAGTAGAAATCTACTAAGGCGAAAAGTAAGATATGGTGGAGAAATATATATACATCACCCCTCTACATCTTTCATATTGCCCAATTCACCTGAATATTCCCTGAAAACAAAGAATATACACTCACTTCGGCCGGCATTCACCTCTTAATTACCTGCTTACGCAGGCAAGCCCAATTAGAGTGTGAATACCGGTATGCTAATGCCCTTTTCTTTTAACTTCACGAATTGTTCGTGCACCTCTTTTTCGAAGCGTATACGCTCCTTGGCAACTGGTGACTGCCGCATTACTCTCCCTCTTCCCAAGAGGGCCGCTAAACCATGACTGAATGCCTCAAAGAAGCCTTCAGAACCCTTGTGTGCTTGCGGTTGATAAACCATATATTCATTCAAACACGTGTTGCATGCCATGTCAAGTCCCATAGGAATTTTCATTCAAAAAAATGACAGACTTATAGTTTTTATATAGATAAATACATTGCTATGATGCTCTAAATAAATTTATAAAATAAATTGTGGATAACTTTTGGATAACTATTAACTGCATCGGGATGAACACAAGCACAGGAGTTATACTGGATTATTCCCTATCCTCTCTTTGGGTGTGATACCTATATAGATAGAACCCTAAGAAGATACCCTACAGGAGGGGAAATATGGTATAAAATTTTATTTCAACCTGGCAAAGAAGAGTTGCCCTGCAGGAGTCTGATGAATTTTTGTCACTACAACAGTCAATTCTGAGCCGACTTTATTTTTAGCATCGTCAACAACAACCATTGTACCGTCTCCAAGATACCCTACACCCTGCTCTCGTTCCTTACCTTCATGGGTAATCTTTAACGTGAATTCTTCTCCTGGCATAAGCGTAAGTTTCAAGGCCTGAGCTAAATCAAATACATTCAGTATAGAAACACTTTGAGCTCGTGCTATTTGGGCTAAATTAAAATCTACCGTCAGAAGACGAATATGCTCCCCACCTGGCATAGATCTCCATTTTTTTGCCAACGCCACAAGTTTATGGTCAACTTCCTGTACGTCTTTCGGATCATCATCAATAATTTTAATTTTGATCAATTTATTCACTTTTTGCCATTTTAGTTTACTGATAACATCAAGACCTCGTCTTCCTTTAGAACGCCTAAGTGAATCACTACTGTCGGCTATGTGCTGTACTTCACCAAGAACAAATTGGGGTATAAGAAGTGTACCGGAGAGAAAACCACTATTTACAATTGGAAGTATTCTTCCATCTATAAGGACGCTCGTATCAATAAGAATAGGATGTTCTCCGAAATCCGGAGGCTTCTGTTCAGTTGGAGTTGGATCAGTTTCATGTCGAAACCATGAAGGGGCAAAACGAAATGATGCTAACCCTTTTACTATCTCAGCCGCAAGAGCTTTTGTAAAACCTGAGGATGGTTTAGCCATGTCTGCTATAACTGCAGTTGCGGCCTTTTCTACCACTTCCGTCTGCACTTCTTTTACGGCCACCTTAGCCTCAGTGGAAACAGTATTTTGTACATCTTTACCCAGTTTTTTCATCTCTTGCCAATTGTAACATACTATATGAGGTATATACCTGAAAATGAGAGGTTAACTAAGATGATCAAATCCCTGTTTTACAGTACGTACCACATTTGGGGTTATTAGAGATGTAAATCCTAATCGCTTTGCTTCTTTTTCACGACGCTCAAGTGAACCCACAGATCGAACCTCCCCAAGCAGCCCAACTTCACCGAATACGACTGTTTTTGATCCAACAGCGATATTTTTAAATGACGATATAATAGCCATACAGATAGCCAAATCTGCAGCAGGTTCCTCAATTTTCATTCCCCCACTCACGTTCACAAAAATATCACTTGTTCCCAAAGGCAGATTCAATCGTTTTTGCAAAATGGCGATCAGCAGTTGTAACCGATTATAATTTACTCCATTTCCTACCCTTCTAGGTATTGGAAGTTGTGTACTCACAGCCAGTGCTTGGATTTCCACCAGCATCGGGCGTGTACCTTCCATAATAACGGTCACAACACTACCGGGTACATTTAATACTCTATCCTGAAGGAAAAGATCTGATGGATTGTCTATTTCCTTTAGTCCATTTTCAATCATTTCAAAAATACCGATCTCTTCAATAGCTCCAAACCGGTTTTTCAGAGTCCGAAGTATACGTGCATTGGCAAAGCGCTCACCTTCAAAATACAGCACCGTATCAACCATATGTTCGAGTACTTTTGGCCCTGCAATAGTTCCTTCTTTAGTTACATGACCAATGATGATAACAGGAATTCCCTGTGATTTTGCTGATGCAACAAGAAGTTCTGCACAATGACGGATCTGTCCTACAGATCCTGCCATACCTTCCAAATCAGGTGAAACAAGCGTCTGAATCGAATCAATGATAACCAATGGGAGTGTAGTGCCTTGCGCAATGGCAGTTGAAATAACGGAAACATTTGTTTCAGGCAATACAATAATATTCTCACCTGTTATGCCTAACCTCTTCGCTCGAAGTTTTATCTGCTCTGCTGATTCTTCACCAGACACATATAACCCACCCGTTTTCCCTATGACATGAAGAAGAAGTGTGGATTTGCCAATACCGGGATCTCCTGCCAGAAGCGTTACGCTACCTGGAACTATTCCCCCGCCCATGACACGATCAAACTCTTCATAGCCACTCTTTACTCTCTTTTTTTCGATATGTTTCACATCAGATAATTTTTGTGGAGCTACGCCTGTAATACCGCCGGAATTTTTACCTTCCCGTGCGATCACCGAGGGAGCTTTTACCGTCTCAACTAAACTGCTCCATGCGTCACACGAAGGGCATTTTCCATACCATTGTGGTGTTTCAAATCCACACTGTTGGCAAACAAAGGATGATCGTATTTTCATAGGATACTGACAAGATTAGTGTTGTGGCTATTTTACACCATTTTACAACCAACGGTAATGAGAGTATGTGATCAATTGGTTCGCCACTTGTGCTGGTATATATAAGCGGTGTACCGTTATATAAGAGATGTACCATGAAACATATTATGACTGTTATCCTTCTCTGTGGTATTTTTGTAATCGGATTGGTCTTCATATTGAAAAATAAAACAACATTCCGCCCATCTCAACAGAAAGAAAGCAGCATACGTATAGGCTTTTCATTGGGAGATTTACGTGAAGAGCGTTGGCAAAGAGATAAAGAATTGTTTGTAGCAGAAGCTGAAAAACTCGGAGCATATGTTCAGGTAACATCCGCAAACTCTGATGCTGAACTGCAAAAAAATCAGATTGAAAATCTCATAAGCCAAGGAGTAGATGTGTTAGTTATCGTGCCGTATGACGCAGAAAAAATAGCAGAAACTATTGAACTTGCACATACGGCAGGGATAAAAGTTGTCGCATATGATCGACTCATCAAAAATTCGGATGTAGATTATTATGTAACATTTGACAATGCTAAGGTCGGAGAAATGGAAGCAGAGGCTGTGGTTACTGTAAAAAACAGTGGTAATTTTGCATATATTGGTGGCGCGCCGACAGATAATAATGCGTCACTTTTAAAACAAGGATCCATGAAAGTACTATCCCCTCTTATCAAATCGGATTCGATTAAGCTCGTTGTTGATGAGTTTATGACCGATTGGAAACCTGAAGAAGCATATAAAACAATTAAAAATTATCTTGCCACGGGAAAAAAACTCGATGCTGTCGTAGCGGCAAATGATGGGACAGCATTTGGAGCCATTCGAGCTTTAAAGGAATTTAATCTGGATGGAAAAATCCCCGTATCTGGACAGGATGCTGAACTTTCAGCCTGTCAGCGTGTCATTGAAGGAACACAGACAGTGACCGTATACAAACCGATATCTGCACTGGCTGCGAAAGCTGCACAAATTGCCATATCTATAGCAAAAGGAGAAGAAACAAAGTCGAATAATAATACTAACAACGGAAAGATTGATGTTCCATCATTTTATTTGGATCCTATTAAGGTTACAAAAGAAAATATGGATAGTACCGTCATAAAAGACGGATACCACACGAAAGAACAGGTGTATCAACTCACAAAATAATCTATAAGTAATCAAATCTGTATGAATAGTATAGGAAATAAAATCCGATTTGCATTTATTGGCAGTATTTCCATTGTTGCTCTTGTTTCATTCATCATCCTCATCATCGGACAGCTTCGTGTCATACAAAACCAACAGATTATCCAAACAATGACCATGGAATACTCTGTCTATTCCTTCTCTGAAGAATTGATTCGAACATATAATGATGTCGTTAAGAATCCAGGTAATTCAAAATATACAAATCAATATTCAACGACACATAACAAGCTTCTTGAGACAATGGCGACACTAAAAAAAACTATTACAAGAACAGAAAGCAACACGCTCCTTATCGGTGTGGAAAATACTGTCAACAAAGTGATAAAAGAATGCGATGCCGGATTAACTGAAGTAAAAAATAATAATTTTCAGAACTTCTCTGAACATTTTGCCCTTGCACATAAATATAATACGTTTGTCCTCGAGAATACGAGAACACTACTTCAAAAAGAACTTGAATATCTTTCTACTACACAAGAAAAATCACTTCAAACATATCAAATAAGTATCATTATTTCTGTCGTGATCTTTATTCTTATTATCTTTAGTATACTCTTCTATTCTGAGAAATTTACTCGTCAATTAATTACCCCGCTTATACAATTAAGTGTCTATGCAAAAGATATTGCACAAGGTAACTTTTCCATGCCACAGAAACGAAATCTTACAACGCAAGATGATGAGCTAGGAAGTCTTACACAATCTGTATACACAATGGTAGACAAACTTATATATATGATTTCGCAGGAAAAACGGATAAGTGAGGAGATGAAAAAAACAAGTGATTCCGTAAAAGAAAAAAATGAAGAACTTCAAAAAATGAATTCGATCATGATAGGACGCGAGTTAAAGATGATAGAGCTCAAAAAAGAAATCGAGGCGTTAAAAGAAAAAATCTCACGCGTATAAATTTTAATAGCTTTTTGAGCTCACCCATCCTGCTGGAAGAGGTGTTTTATCTGTGGGAACTCCATTGTAGTTAATGACAACTTCTTCACCCTTTGAGATATCACAGAGCGCATAGTAGATCATATATTTGTTTTTATAATCCCATCTATATGCAGCATTCGGAGAAAATGAATGGTTTATAACGCTCCCATACCCCAACACAATAGCTCGAGTATCTGCAGTCCAGTCAAAATAATAATTATTGAGCTTCGTGCTAAACAATGCAGGCAGCTCCTGCTTAGGTATCAAAATAATAGGACATTTTTCGATAACAGCTCCCTTTTTTATAGATTCCGTAGCAATCATGCCACGAATGCGAAGCGTTGGCGAAATTCCTACCGAATACGGCAAGAGAGTCATAAGTGATTATCGATAACCCATTGGCTTTTCAGTCAATGACATGGAGAGACTGATTTTTCTTTTATCTGGCTGAATATCTTCGATAAGGCAACTGATTTCCTCTTTTGGTTTTGGTTCACTTCCGGGAGTTACTTTGCTTATATGAATAAGCCCTTCAACGCCTGGAGATAGTGTCACAAAAATTCCGTATGGAGATACACGGGACACTGTTCCTTTAACTGTTGTATCCTTCTCAAACATATCAAGAACATGTTCCCATGGATCCGGCAATAATTGTTTGAGTGACAACGTTAATTTACCGGTTTCTTCATCTACACCGATAATTTTTACTTTCACTGAATCACCAGTCTTCAAGTATTGACCTGGATCTTCTACCTTTTCCCATGCAATTTCAGATATATGGACCAGCCCTTCGATTTCATGCTTTTCCCCTTCTTTTTCAACAGTTAGTTTAGCAAATGCACCAAATGGCACAACTCCTGTAATCACTGCCTGCACAGATTCACCAACAGTCAATGAACTTAGAAGCTCCTTTTGTTTTGCTAGAGAGGCTCCTTCAGTTACAGATCGTTGTGAGAAGACCAATCTATTGGTTTCTTTATCTACCTCAACGACTTTGACCATAACACGTCGTCCAGATATTTTATCTAATTGTTTACTGAGTGAACTATCAAGCTGTGATTGTGGAATATAGCCACGAAGACCACCGTAATCAACCAAAATACCACCCCGGACAGGTTCTTTAAAGACCACTTCAACAGGATCTCCGGCCTTTTGTATGGTTGAGAGTGTATCCCATCGTTTTTCAAAAATACTTCGACGAAGTGAGAGTACTGACTGTCCTCGATCATTTTCAGCAACGATTACTTGGCAGACGACAGTGTCTCCAACCTTGAGTGCCATAAGCATGTCTCGATAATTTTCGAGTTCACGATCAATGACAACACCTTCTGTTTTTCCACCGATATCAATGGTAATTTCCTTTGGGGTAACTCGGGTAATTTTTCCTTCCACTACATCCCCTTTTCGAATACCTTTAAGTGTATATCCAACCTGAGCAATAAGCTCATCCATCGTTGTGGGGATTTTATCTGATTTCGAAGATTTTTTTACTGTACTTTCAGCTGTTTTTGCCGTTTCGACAACCTCTGTGCTTTCTGCTGTTTGTTGAACTGTTTTCTTTTTGTGTGACATTTATATAGACCACCCTTTCATTGAGAATAGGTGTCATTATATCAATTTTAGCTATATAGCGCAATGAATGAAAACAAAAAACCGCTCTACAGTCCCCGTGTCTCGGCCGAAGCGTTAGCGAAGGCTGACAGCCCTGACACTACTTTTATCCCATTTCGCCCCTCGGGCTTCGAGGGATTGATGGTTTCTAAACTTGCAAATATGAATTTGCTCGCTAAGCAACCATCAAAAAAAACCGCTCTACAGTCCCCCAGCCTTGACCTATGTTCCCAGATTCTCGCGAATCAAGTATTGTCGGCGCTGACGCGTTTCACTTCCGAGTTCGGAAAGGGATCGGGTGGTACCACGTCGCTCAAAAGACTGGAAGACTCTAGAGCGGTTAGCTCAAGATTCTTCAATTTGTAAATGACATATCACAAGTAATTACTCCGTAAGGGATAACCTATAATTGATTTCCCAAACATTCAATTTCGTCGCATGAACAAATGTTTCCTCCCAAATAAATTTGGGGATCAACCCTTTGTTCTCTACAACTTCGACCAATTAGTACTGGTAAGCTAAACACCTCACGGTGCGTACACTTCCAGCCTATCAACCCAGTCATCTACTGGGGGTCTATAACGATTCCTCATCTTGGGGTG
>CAYSEV010000053.1:0-8058 GCA_964430295.1 uncultured Gammaproteobacteria bacterium | reverse complement strand
CAGAGGAAAGTATGGCAAAGAATGCAGCTAATGCACCTATAAATGGCGTTGATGTCGGATTACCCAATATAAGCTGAATAAGCGGTATCATCCCAATAAAACTCAGGAGTGCAGGACGAATCCAGATAATAAGTGCTGAAATAATAATCCAGGCAATAGCAGAACCAAATACACCATAAAGACCACCCTCCACAACGAATGGCATACGAACATACCAAGGAGATGCACCAATTAATGTGAGAATTTCAATTTCATCCTTTTTGAGTGCTATTTTCATACCAATAACAGTCATGATGATAAGTATTGAATTTACTGCAAATAACCCGACCATAACGATACCAACCAAGCGTATAGCTGTTGTCCATTTTAATAGAGTCTCTACAACATCTTTTTGAAATACTACCTCCTCTACTCCTTGGGCTTGTTTAATAACCGGCTCAAATTCACGCAGATATTCTGGATTCTTTGCAGAGACTTCCAGTGAAGCGGGTAAACTATCTTCAGTGACCATTTCAAGAAGCAACGGATCATTTTTATTTTGCTCTTTATAAATGGCAAGCGCTTCTGACTTTGACACGTATTTCATCGAATCGACTTTTCCCGTTGCTTGAAGTGTCTTTTTGAGGGCTTCGGCATCCGCTACCGTCGCTGCATTCGTAAAAAAGACAGAAATCTGTGGTTTGCTTTCAAAATATTGAAGTGTAAAAGAAGATATCAGAGTAATAAGTGAAAAAATACCCGCAAGAAGCATCGTTAAAAACATAGTAAGTATAGCTACCATGCTTTGATATGGACTTCTTCTGATATGTTTCCACGCGTTATGTAGAACTTGCATGTGTCTGTTTTCCTTTCGGATGTGTTGTTACACGATATTTCCCCTTTTCTTCGTCATGCACAACTTTCCCTTGATCTATAGTAATTGTGCGTTTTTTCATATCGTTCACAATAGACTCATTATGTGTTGCCATAACTATCGTCGTGCCAATTTTATGGATTTCTTTCAAAATATCCAAAATATCCCACGAAGTTTGGGGGTCCAAATTTCCGGTCGGCTCATCTGCCAGTAGTATAGATGGGCCGCCTACAATTGCTCTCGCTATAGCTACACGCTGCATTTCTCCTGCCGAGAGTTGGGCGGGAAAATAGTTTTTTCGATGTTCAAGACGTACAAGTTCAAGAACATCCATGACTCTCGTTGTTATTTCTTTTGGATGTTTTCCTAATATCTCAAGACCTAAGGATACATTTTCAAATACAGTCCTATCCCAAAGTAACTTAAAATCCTGAAACACTGTACCGACATGCCTACGAAGTTTATATACTTCTGCAGGATGTAGCTTAGATAAGCTCCAGTTATCAATGTGAATATCTCCGTGACTTGGCACTAACTCGCGGATTAATAACCTAAGAAGTGTTGTTTTACCCGCACCCGAATGTCCAATTAAAAACACAAACTCTCCGTCTTTAATTTCAACGGTTACATCGGACAGGGCGCTGTGCCCGGCATACTGTTTTGAAACATGGTCAAATCGAATCATTCCGAAATTGGTTCTAGTTTACCAACATCCATAAGCCAGGAAACTTTTTTAGCGGTCATTGTCTGTCCCCATACTGTAACTTTTTTACCTACGTACTCGTCTAAATCTACAATAGAAGATGTAAGATATGCTGTTTGCGAAGGACCGCCATCACGAATAAGCTTATGAGTACCCTCACCATTAAGACCACCTTTTTCAATAACACCGGTTGCAGTATCTTTAAATGTTGTTGTATCCGTACTTCCCACTGCCTTACCTGTTGATACAGTCTCCGTTTTTGCGCCGTTTGAAACTGTGCTCACGACAGAACTTCGGGATAGTAAATACCCTGTCAAAACACCTAATGCTATGACGACAACATATACACCGACAATAACGTGCGTATTAAATTTCATAGTTTCTTCCTGTTCCACTTCTGCCTCTACCGGCTGTAGTAGTGTTTCTTCGCTACTTGGACGTGAGTGGCGTGGTGGTTGAGTTTGTGCACCGCGTTTTGGTTCCATAAGATGTAGCTAACCTTCGTTTTATTATTACTGTTTATGAAGACTTTTTCAAGTATGCGACTATAAAATCTTCAATATCGCCATCTAACACTCTATCTGTATTCCCAGTCTCAAACTGCGTACGCAAATCCTTTACCATATGATATGGGTGAAGAACGTACGATCGGATCTGATTGCCCCAACCGGGTGTTTTATATACTCCTTTAATTTTACTTTGTGCATCTTTTGCTTCCTGTTCCCGCATGGTCCATAATTTTGACTGAAGAATTTTGAGCGCGTATTCTCTATTTTGCCCCTGATATCGTTGTGCCTGGCTTGCAACAATAATACCTGTAGGCTTATGAGTGAGACGAACGGCCGTTGATACTTTGTTTACATTTTGTCCACCTTTTCCACCTGCTCTATAGAAGTCCCATTCCAGATCTTCATCTTTAATTTCTATAGCAACTCCTTCATCCAGCACTGGAAGTACTTCGACCATAGCAAAAGAAGTTTGTCTAAGATTATCTGCATTAAATGGAGACTGACGAACCAAACGGTGAACACCTGCCTCTGCTTTCAAAAATCCGTATGCAAAAGATCCCGAAACACTGATAGTAATACTTTTTATGCCTGCTTCATCTCCTGCAGTATAGTCTATCTCATCTGATTCCCATCCTTTACGTTCTATATACCTGCTATACATGCGATAGAGCATTTGTGTCCAATCCATAGCCTCCGTCCCGCCCTGTCCTGCGTGAAGCGATAAAATGGCATCATTCCGATCATACGGACCGGATAAAAACAGTGCAAATTCTAGTTTTCCGACTTCTCGTTCCAAATCTTCTGCGGCATTTTCTGAAATATACAGTTCCAACATTTCACCCTCTTCAACTTCTTTTTGAAGTTCTGCTATTTTTTTCATTTTCTTTGCCGCCGCCTGGGGATCATTCCAAAAATCAGGATGTGTGCTCACGGCCTCCAACTCACGGATTTCCTTCCGCTTACCATCTAAATTGAGTTTTTCTAACACACTCTGAGCACGCGCTTTTAATTCTTCGTCCATGATAGATATTGTATCACGGAGAAGGTGTAGGACTTTCCGGAGGTTTGCAGAGAGCCTGTTGTATGTATTGTTGTTGTTCTGTAGGCAGTTTATCGAACTGTCTTGTTAACTCATTCACGGCATTACTTACTACTATAGTTTGCACCCGTTTTTGTGCTGCTGACTTTATACCGTTGATACCATCTGTTACTAATTTACCTATATTTATAGGTTGTACATTTGCCTCATCTGTAACACCCAGCACAGAAGCAGCACGCTGACCGGCTTCGGTTTTTATAGTCATATCATGAACTTTCTCCAATAACTGAGGACGTGCCTGTGTTGTAAGTCGCGGCCACGCTAAACTACCACCAGCTAACGATGTAACAGCAACGGCAAGTGCAATAGCAAATTGAAACACTGGACCCATATAGTGGTATTATACCTAATACGCATATGATAATCCTAGGAATTGATCCGGGCATCGCAAGAGTTGGTTGGGCAGCTATAGATACTACTCAATCAAAACTGAAACCATTGGGTTATGATTGTATAGAAACACAAAAAGAAATACAGCAAGAAGAACGATTGTCACAAATACATATTGCCTTAACTAAGATTATCAACATATATACCCCCGATGTCATGGCTGTAGAAGATCTTTTTTTCTCAACAAATGTGAAAACAGCAATTTCTGTAGGACAATCTCGTGGAGTGATACTTCTTACAGCTTTTGAATGCAAGATCCCCGTGGTATCATATTCTCCGTTGGCGATCAAACGCACAGTAACAGGTGATGGAAAAGCAGATAAAAAACAAGTAAGCAGGATGGTCCAATTGACCCTTAAGCTGAAACAAATTCCAAAACTTGATGACACTACCGATGCAATAGCCATCGCTATGACACACGCGTATTCATATAAAATAAAACAACTACAATGATTGGCAGACTCACAGGAACAATAGAAGCACATGGTTCATCTCCCATACTTATCGATGTACATGATGTGGGATATCTGGTACATGTGCCCGAAACAAATTTGAAAGATCTAGTTGGCATAAAAACTCTCTATATCCATACACATGTCCGCGAAGATGCATTGGATCTGTACGGATTTTTAACTTCAAAAGACCAGTTGTTTTTTGAATTGCTGCTTTCCGTTTCCGGTATAGGACCCAAGACAGCACTCACAGTTATTGGCAAAGGCGCAGATATGGTGAGACGTGCAGTGAGCCAAAATGATGTCGATTTTTTCACACATATACCCCGACTCGGAAAAAAGAATGCACAAAAAATTATAATAGAATTGAAAAATAAAATTGGTGGCCTTGATGATTTGGATTTATCAGATTCTTCCAATGATACAGAAGAATTAACAGAAGTATTAAAATCTATGGGTTTTGGACGAAATGAAATTCAACGTGTCACTGATACTCTCAAACAGTCAAATGATACCATAGACAATAAATTGCGATTAGCGCTTAAAATACTCGGAAAAGCATCATAACTATGGGTAAGATTAAAGAACCAACGACAAAAAATCCATTAAAAGAAACGGTAACACCGGAAGAAGAAAAATTGTTTGTTTCTCTTCGTGCCGCTTCATGGAACGAATTTGTGGGACAGTCTGTTGTCAAAGAAAATATAGGTGTAGCTATAGCTGCAGCAAAAAAAAGGAAAGAGTCATTGGAACATATTCTTCTGTATGGTCCGCCTGGGCTGGGAAAAACGACACTGGCACATATTATCGGTAATGATATGGGTGTAAATGTACGGGTTACATCAGGACCGGCGCTTGAACGTGCAGGTGATGTTGCTTCTATCCTTACAAATTTGGAACAGGGAGATATTCTTTTTATAGACGAAATCCATAGGTTAAATAAGGCCGTAGAGGAAACATTGTATCCTGCAATGGAAGATTTTGCATTAGATATAGTTATAGGCAAAGGTCCCTCTGCACGGACACTCCGATTGGATTTACCGCGATTTACTATAATTGGAGCTACAACACGCATAGGGTTACTTTCATCTCCTATGAGAGACAGATTTGGTGTCATTATGCGTTTACCGTTTTATGAGCCCCAAGATCTCGCGCAGATTCTGTTAAAAGCAGCCAATAAATTACAGGTATCAATTACCCCGGAAGCTACACAAGAACTAGCAAAGAGAAGTCGGGGGACACCCAGAATCGCACTTCGACTCCTTAAGAGAGTCCGCGATGTGGCACAAGTACATGGTGATGGAGTGATATCTCCTGAGATCCTCAATACATCCTTATCTATGCTTGAGGTAGATAATGCAGGACTCGACGCTTCAGATAGAAGATTCTTAAGTATCATTATTGATTCTTTTGCCGGTGGACCGGTTGGCTTGGAAACAATTGCAGCATCGCTCTCTGAAGATGTTGGCACGGTGGAAGAAGTACTTGAACCATATCTTATGCAAATCGGATTTCTGAAACGCACACCAAAAGGGAGAATTGCCACACCCCACGCCTATAAGCATTTAGGAAAACATGTTGAGTAAACTGCGCCGAAATAAACCAAGAGCTTATTTCCAATGAAGCGCAGGCATGATTCCCCTTCGCTTTGCTCCGGGCTGTCTTTGAATTTTGCGTTTGAGAATACGAGAGATTTCTGACAGGGAAATAAAAAAATCACGCCCTCTCGGGCGTGATTTAAAATACGTCTTATTGTTTAATCAATTATTTTAACAAATCATCTAGATTTGGTTTGATTTGATCAAATGGAACAGCTCCCGGAATAACGATTGTCTTACCTGATTTATCCTGAAGCAAAATATTTCCAGGTGTCCCAGTAACGCCTTCTTTTGTACCCTGTGCCAACTGATCTTTTACTTTTTGAGCAAACTTTCCACTATCCAAACAGGTTGTAAATTTATCCTGTGGGACTCCTACTTCAGCGGCCAGCGGAGCCAGTTTATCAAGCGCAAATCCCGTTCCATTTGATGTTGTTCTGTCATATATAGCATCTATATATTTCCAAAATGCGTCTTCTCCACCCAGATCTGCGACACATTCAGAAGCCTCAGCTTCCTTTTGAGCATTTGCATGAAAACTTAGCGGATAGTGTCTGTATACCCATTTCACTTTGCCCTTGTATTCATCGACAATCTGCTGTGCAGTTTTATGAAATGTTTTACAAAACGGACATTCCAAATCAGAGTATTCAACCAATGTCACTTTGGCATTCTTATCCCCTCTCATGTGATCTGTTCCCTCTACTTTGGGAGCAACGGCTGCAGCTTGTGGAGCCTGAGGAGCTGCTGGAGCACCTGCACCAGCACCTGCATTCGCGACTACGCCACCTTTCTCAAGAATCTGCACTTTTGTCCATAACGATCCCATAAAAAAAGCGCCGACAACGATAATACCCATAAGTATCATCTGAACTGTGGAATTAGATCCGAGCATCCCTGTATTTCCGGTAGTTTTTTCCATATATTCCTCCTTGAACTAATCAGTAAATTGTAAAGTCCCTCACAAAAATTGGCAAGAGATCAAATAGAATAAAATCTTGACACAATATTGGCAGTCGTGATATAAGAGTGCTAGACACATATATAAGGAGGTGAAACGCTATGTCATATGATTTACTACCAGGATCTCTGTTTAGAATCCCGACACATACATGGGATGATGATGAATCATGGAGTATTACATCTCCATCTGTCAGCAATATTTCCATCTCAGAAGATGAGAAAAATGTATATGTCCAAGCAGGGTTGCCGGGCGTCGAACCCAAAGATATCGAAGTTACATTCGATAAGGGTGTAGTATGGATAAAAGGTGAAACAAAAGAGGAAGAAAAAAATAAAAAGTTTTACCGAAAAGCAACGAGTCAATTTTCATACCGCGTTGCAGTACCCGGTGATATAGATCCAAATAAAGAACCGGAAGCTTCATGCAAAAATGGTGTTATGACCGTATCTTTTGCAAAATCTCCGGCTCATCAGCCGAAAAAAATAGCAGTAAAAGAAACAAAATAACTATCTGCTACATTTCAAAAAAACCCCGTCCCTGTGGCGGGGTTTTTAGTTTAAAATTGCAGGAAGAATAGAAGCATGCCCAAACAAAAATAACAACCCGACGATAATACTAAATACCGCAGTAACCCCAGCTAAAAATAAATACAGTACAGATCCCTGTTTTGCATTGGCTAGACCCAAAATGGAAATCACAGTGATTATTGAATTAGAGATTACAAGTCCGAGAACAAAGGTAATAACGAGTAAGCTACCAAAAAACCTCCCTCCAGCACCGGTTGCTGCAATAAACAACAACAATTGTGTTGGTGTCTCCGCACCAATGCCGTGTACCATACCAACTATAAATGCCGTCTTTACACCAAATTGTTCTGGATAATGGAAATGACTGTGATCATGTTTATGAGTAACAGCATGTTCTATACGATCATATATTCGTGAAGCTGTTTGAAATATCATCATCCAACGGCTTTTCAGTTTGACTTCTTTTCCGTGCCGTACAATTGAAAACGCAAGATAAAATCCAAGTAATAATAATGTAACCCCTACAAACGGCTCCATAATCCCATCTACCCAATCAGGTAACCGTACGCCTAAATTTACGGCTAGCAATCCAAAAAGAATGATAACCATGGCATGACCAAGAACATACATTGTACCGAGGAAAAATGATTCCTGTTTATTATCTGTTGATGTTGTAATATCTGTAATTGCGGCAATATGATCCCAATCAATACCATGTCGAAGCCCTAATAATAATGCAGTTCCGAATAAGAAAAATGGCTGTATAACATTCATACGGATGTATTGGGTAAAAGATATACCTGTCTCGGATTATGCGGAAAATGTACTTCATCAAATAATACGAACGCCGCGGGTTGTATGCGGTAGCACACATGTCCGTCAGAACCGTTTAATATGGCGTCTACCCTATCATCCGGCATAGAAAACCGTGTTGCGTAGTGTTTCATACCGACAGCCGCTTCA
>CAYSEV010000052.1:0-8281 GCA_964430295.1 uncultured Gammaproteobacteria bacterium | reverse complement strand
TGACGCCATTGTCTTAAACGGCACCCTCAAACCATCACAAAAATTTGCTCTTTTGAAAGCGTTCTGGGATGTCCGACCAAACATGCTCATATGGGATAGGGTCGATGTTATTTTAGAAATTTTTTCCCGTCATGCACGCACCACAGAAGCCAAACTCCAGATAGAACTTGCACGCATGTATAGTATGGGTCCCCGCATTTATGGCATGGGGATGGTACTCTCCCGACAGGGTGGGGGCATTGGCACCCGTGGCATCGGGGAAACGAATACAGAACTCATGAAACGTCACTGGAAACGGGAAATGAAGAGGGTTACAGACGCCCTTGCAAAGTCCGTAAAGGTTCGCGCGACACAGATGGAAAACAGGAAAAATATCGGCCTGAAGACAATTTCAATCGTCGGATATACAAACGCCGGAAAGACATCGTTGTTCAATATACTTACTCATAAAAAACACCTGGTGGAAAACGCAGTATTTGCCACACTCGACAGCAGTGTCGGAGAACTATACCTGCCCTCTCTTCAAAAAAAGGTGCTCTTGTCAGACACCATCGGATTTATTGCAAATTTACCACCGTCACTGATTGAAGCATTCAAATCAACGCTTATGGAGTCAGTGCATGCCGACTGTATTTTGCATGTGATCGATGTATCGGATCCGCTTATGCGAGACAAGGTAAACGTCGTCCACGACATCCTTGATCAACTGGGTATAGACAGAAAAAAAGAGATATATATATTTAATAAAATAGATGCAGCAGCAGATCTCGACCGGGATTTTCTACAACAAAAAGCGGGTGAAACACCTTTTGTCTTTACTTCCACAAAAACACGCGAAGGTATAGACACACTTCTTGAATCCATCATCCCCCAAAAATTAAATCTCTCCTAACCCCTACCACCTACTTCCTACTACGTTATCTACCTCACAACAGAGAACAAACCCGAGTGCTATAGTAGCCTCCGAAAGGCGGACCATCTATGAAAAAAGTACTGGGAATCGGATGTCTTACTGTTGTAGTATTGATTGTTGGGGTCAGTGCATTTGTAGGTTACAAAGTCGCAACGACCGTTGGTGGCATGGCCAAACCTAAAGATCTGGGACTTACAGCCACACGGGAACAGGCAGATGCCGCTCAGAAAAAAACATCAGTTGCCGTCAACACACTTCCGTCAGATGCTCCGATTGCAGGAAGTATCCGGTATGAAGGATCAATCCCGAAAACCTACGAACTCGACAGCAGCGAACTTACAGCCCTTGCACTCTCTCATGCCAGATACAAATATTTTCCATTCCGCAACATTCAGATCAGAATCAATGCGGATAATTCCGTAGAGGTGTCAGCGGTTGCAGACACGATGAAAGCATTCTCCTATGCTACAGCTATTGGCTTTGCGGCAGCGGATCTTGAAAAAGCCATGAACGAGTATAAAATTCCACGAACATCAATCCCTGTCTATGTTAAAGGCTCGGGATCAGTTTCAAATGGGAAAGTTGCTCTTTCGTTAATGTCAGGTGAAGTGGCAGGTATTCCTGTACCCATGAATCTGGTCAACGATAAAAAATCGGAAATCATTTCCATTCTTGAAACAGGCATCCGAAAAACAAACGGACTGGTTGCTAAATCCATCACATTCAGTGACGGCAAAGTACATTTTGACGGTGCAGTTCCCGAGAGGAAATATATAGTGGAATAATTATGTTCGATTGTCATCTTGCCAAAATGCGTGCAGGCTGTACTATAAACATATGCCCCTCATGACAGCAGTCATCATCGGTTTTTGTATATACCTTTTTATCAGGGTCGTCCTCACCGGATTTTATGTCGTCGAACAAAATGAACGGGCGGTCAAAACAGTGTTCGGCAAGGCGGATTGTCTTCAGGGAGTATCGACACTTGATATCCCTGATTTTGCCAAGTCCTTAAGTGATGAAGAAAAAGAACGCTACCGATTTCCACAACTCAAAGTCATTCCACCAGGCGGCCCGTATTTTAAATTTCCCTGGGAAGAAATACGCAAAGTTTCCGTCGCCACACAGCTTATCGACATTGCCTTTGATCCGGAAAATCCAATGGTCAATGACAACAATACGTCATTGGAAGCCGTCACTAAAGATCAGCTGAACATTAAACTGCGCGGTCAGTTGCAGTACACGGTGGCAGAGCGAAACTTATACGCATTTTTCTTTGGTGTGTCATCCCCTATTGCCCATGTCATGGGATATTTTATTTCTATCCTTCGTGAACGCATTGCCAACTTTGAAGCACCGGTTAAAAAGGGCCCAAAAGATTCCCTGCAGGCTTCTCTTGGCACATCTATAAACGATCTTCGAAAAAACCTAGGCGAATTTAACAGTCACATGGCCACAGAATGCCAGTCCTCCGCAGCACGGTACGGCATTACACTGGATGCGGCACTTATCACTGGACTTGAACCACCCAACGAAGTGGAGTCAGCACTTGCCGCCATCAATACAGCACACAACCACGTTTCATCCCAGATCAGTCTGGCACAGGCATCAGCAGATCAGAAAATCGTTCAGTCAAAAACATCTGTGGAAATCGAGACACTCAAAGCAAAATCAGAAGTACAGATTCTCAATCAACTTGCGGCACAACTTACCATGATCAAACAAAGCGGAAAGCAGACACTACCCGCATATTTGCGTAACATGCGTTTAGCACTGCTTACTCAGGCAAAGCGGATATTTTTGGAGACAAACCATGGATAACATCGTATACATACCGGTTGTAGTGATGGCATGTTTCGTGCTGGAAACGCTCATTCTTGGCGTTGCCAGGTTGTTCGGGCTCTACACCATAGTAAATGAACGTGAGGCAAAAGTGTTTGTACTCTTTGGAGAAGTCTTAGGCGTCATCAGTACACCTGGTATTCATTTTCTGGTGGAGGAAATCGGCCTGAAAGCACTTATTGTGAATATATTCGGAGAGACACATACCAGAAGTCTGGCACTGGATCAGGAGTACATCAGAAGTATCCCGGTCAACTCAGAAGAAGGCACTCCTATGGGAATCGGTGTCTGGTATGAAATGTTTATCTCAGACCCTATCGCCCATATTTTCAAAAATGTGGATCCGGAAGGGTCACTGACCGCCAACGTAAAAAATGCGACAATCAAAAGCCTCAGTAACCTACCGCTTTCGCAAATGCTTGTAGATCGTCATCATATGTCAGGGTCGGTCAGGACAGAAGTATCAGCGGAATCCGCCGAGTGGGGATACAAACTTGGCAGTGTCTACATTCGCAAAGTGCACTTCAGAGACAACACCATGATCAGTCAGATCGAAGAAAAAGTGGTCAATCAACTTCGCCAGGTTACCTCAGCAATTGAACAGGATGGGCTCAATCAGGTCAATATTATTGCAAGCAAAGCACAGCAGGAAGCATCAATCGAATGGGCAAAAGCGGCAGCTATCAGACCAAAGATTGTGGGCGAATCACTGGAGAGAATTTCAGAAGACCACGAGGTACTGGACACCATGTTTAAAATTTTGGAATATCAAAACATCGCAACCGGAAAAAATGAACTCACACTGTTACCTGAAGGAACTCCGACTGACCTATTAACTCCACTTCTTGCTACAGAAAAAACAGGAGAAGAAAAGAAATCAAAATCCACATAATAGCGTATTTCCCCTTTGTTCGGATCCAGTAAATTATACAGTGCACGGATGTCTTGGTCTTTGTGCCTGATGCATCCGGAACTCCCGGGGTCTGCGTCACTGAGCTTAGACCTATCGCCGTTTATGCCGTGCAGTCCAAATGCACCTGGGAGTACCCAGTTACAATTGCCGCCGCATTCAGGATACGAGAGCGGTCCAAATGGTGGTCCGTCAGAAACGGGCACATCCAGTTCCAAAAAGTACTGTGCGGTTTCCGGGTTTTGCGTTCCGTATGTTCGCGTGATTCGCCAGTATGCGTGGCCTGTCAGTTGCGGCACAGGCGTTGGACGCGAAGTGGCTCTTCCTGTTTTTACAGTGTATATCCCAATCGGGATACTCGCCCATTTGTTACCGGGTGTGCCAACATAGAGCCATTCCATCTGTGCTGTTCTGCTCAGTGAAAACCAGTACAACGTGGATTGTTCCTCGGCTTGAACGGTGTGCATCATAAAAAAGAAACAAAGAAATACCACTGCAATCAACATCATATGGTAGACTGACACTATGAAATGGGTGATTCTTTCCATCGCGGGTATTATAACAATCATTGCTGTTGCAGCCTATGCGATGCGCTCTCCACACACACCAACGCAAACCACGTTCTCGCCTTTAGTCACACAGCAACGAGTGGTGTCGAGTGTAACACCTACGGCTATTCCTCTTCCCGATGCAGTTACAATTCCCACAACGTACCACGTGTATGAAACGTTCAATAACTGTGGTCCGGCATCACTCTCTATGGCACTCTCCTATTTCGGCATAGAAAAATCCCAACAGGAATTGGGCGCAGCCCTCCGCCCTTATCAAAATCCAAAAGGAGATAATGATGATAAATCAGTCACACTCGATGAGCTTGCAGATAAAGCTGAAGAATTTGGTCTTATGGCACTGCACAGACCAAACGGGTCAGTGGATATGGTAAAGGAATTTATCGCCGCAGGCATTCCTGTTATTGCCCGCACCCGGCTTAAAAAAGACGACGATATCGGACACTACCGTATTATCAAAGGCTACGATGATGGTGTCCAAAGTTTTATTCAGGATGACTCCTTCCAAGGCAAAAATCTGCAGTTCACCTATACAGAGTTCTCCGAGTTGTGGAGCACATTTGGCAATGAATATCTGGTGATTTTTCCAAAAGAGAAAGAGGCGACAGTGAAACGCATCATGGGAAGTCAGTGGGATGAACGCCTTGCGTGGCAAAGTGCCGTACAGGCATATATCCGCATACTCACCATTTCCCCGGATGATATATATGCAAGACTTAATTTATCTGTTGCGCTCTATCATACCGGAGACTTCGTCGGGTCAGTATCAGAATTTGAAAAGGTTGAACAAAAACTTCCCATGCGGACACTGTGGTATCAGATAGAACCGATACTCTCCTACTATGAACTGGGCAATTACATCCGTGTGTTTGAAATCACCGATGCAATGTTAAATAAAAATAATCGTGCATTCTCCGAATTATATATTCTCCGCGGACGTATCTATCAAAAACAGGGAGACAGAGAGAAGGCAAAAGCAGAGTTTGAGAAAGCGGTACTCTATAACACGGCTATGAAAGAAGCCCAGGATGCCCTCGCGTCAATCAGGTAATGTGATCTACATATCTTGTATCCTCACGCATTACTTCGTACACTACAACTATGACAGAGACATCAGCTCCCCAAACCTCACAACCGATTCCCACACCAACTGTCACTCACACCAATGCGTCATCACCCAATACCTTTAAGATGCTGTCGATCGGACTGATTTGTTTATTTATTGGTGTAGGTGCAGGTATATATCTGGCCAAAAATCAGGTGAATCCGTTCTCGATGTTTGAACCAAAAGGCTGCACAATGGAAGCAAAAATCTGTCCAGATGGGTCAGCTGTGGGCCGCATGGGTCCGAAGTGCGAATTTGCTCCATGCCATACAGGAACACCAAGCGCAAGAATAAAACCGCCAACCACAGAAGACTGGAAGCCATATACTGTGCAGACAGATAACGCACTTGGCCTTACAGACTATATGGTCATGGTTCCGCCGACTTGGGTTCGTGTGGAACATTCCTCTAATTTTCAAAATACAGAAACGTTTACAAGTGATGTGCAAAAACCAATCTATACCCTCACGATCACACAGGAACCGAACAAAAATCCTACAACGGGAAAACCATATACGTCTCTTCGAGAACTCACAGGTCTTTCCTATGATGTAGACACAGTGACCATAGATGGACTGGGAGCAGCGCGGGTGTTGCCGCGGGCGGGATCAGAACACATAAACAAAGTTGTCTTTTTTTCTGCAGATAAAAACGTGATGCTTAGTATAGAACTACAGACACCTCAGGATGGATCACTAGCGCGCGAGGGAGAGGCATTTTTTTCCCAGATTCTTTCATCATTTAAATTTATTACATCCCCCACAGACGCGTTTTATTTTTCAAAGAGACTGGTCGATACAACTAAATTTTTTACCGAAAAAATCAGTTTTCCAATCGAGATGATGTCTCTTTCCGATGCCGACCTTGTCGGGCTTTCCTGTTCCAAACACTATGATGGAGACAATACAGGGAAATTTTTTGCCTACACAGAAAGTTCGTCACAAATCCCGATGACAGATACAGTCCTCCTGCAGGTAGCCAAAGACAAACCTACTGCATCGGCACTCATGCAGTGCACGACACAAAAGGGACAGACAATTGTGTTGTATGAAAACTTCTCAGGCGGTGGTGGCAGTAACAATGTTTCCCATTTCGCACTTCGAAGTAGTGCAGGAACACTTACAGATATTGCACAGATCACCAATGACGGTGCACCGTACTTTACCTGCAACCGTCCGTATATGCTCACGGGCAATAACATATTCTATTGGGGTTGCGGCGGTGGAGACGGCGGATTTGGTCAGTCATCTATCTACGCCATAGATCTCACAAACAAAACAGTCAGACGGGTGTTAAAGTGCACGTCAACAGCAGACAGTTCTATAGATAATCCGGTTGGAACATCTACAACAAAGTGCGAATAGAATCTAGACTGTTTGTCATTGCCTGTCCCGCGTAGCCTCGGCGAAGTGGGACGATTTAAAATCCGCCAACGATGAACTATTAACTCTATTCCCCACACGCACTCTCACACGATGATGCGTTTTCCGGATCGTTTGGATATTTCGTTTCGCATGTTTGCACACAACTTTTACACGCAGTAAATGTCTTATTTTCCACTTGTGTACAATGCCCGCCTACAAGTCCGCATTCAGCATACTGTCGGCATTTGTCTCCGAGCTGATACATCTCTGTACACATTTGTGCAGGATTATTTCCACACACGATGTCCAGTCCATGACAGTTTTCTATACCGCACGTTTGTGTGTTTGGTTGTGCCCCTGGATTTTTAAGTCCCGTACAGCGGTAATTTATTTCAGCTGTCTTTGATTCTTCACTCACCACACACGCAGGACTGCATCCCTCATGAGCGCTGTTTAAATTCGCATCAAACCACCATGTTTTAGTGTAGTCATTATAGACCACAGATCCCAACGCCTCCCCGCCTTTTATACAGGATTGCTCTGCAATTTGCCGAGCCTCCCTCTCTGTCATCATTGCCTTTGACGTATCCGATGGTGGTTTTTTGGTAATAAGTACATCGTATTTCAAAAGCACATATGCAAGCGATGCAAGCACAATGCCGAGTGCCACACAAAGTGCAAGAATAGAATGAATAATTTTACTCATATGTTTATGATACACCTAAATTCAATATTCACAATTCATTCATTATTCATTATTCAAATATCGTAGTATCATACCTTCAGCATGCCACACCCGTTGTATCACGACTCCATAATCATGTTATTTTTTGCCACGTTTACTGCTATCGTATCCATTGCATATGTCGAAGGTCTGTTCAAAGAGTTTCTTAGCGCTGCTGCGTCCATCATTTCCTGCGCGTTTGATATCCTATTCGGAGATCTTTTTCTTGGGTGGGTATCGCGCACCCGCGACGCAATAGCCCATCACATCACAGATCCATATCGTGCCTTTGTAAATAGAATCCCCAGAGGATTCAAAGCCATGTTTTTTACACTCGTTGGATACAGCATATTCGTCTTTGATCATGTATATAACACAAAAATTCTTGCAGAAGACGAAACCACATTTTATGACATTGTTTTATATGGTCATAAATATTGGATCACAGACTATGCGGTGATTTTTGGCGGAGCTATTCTTTCCTATGGACTCCTCTATTTTTTTGTTCTTATTTCAGAAATTGTTCTTAAAGTGTTTGATAAACGCATCAAAGTTTCAGTAGTACTGCGAAAATAGCATAGTCCCAGAGCTCATATTTGCGTATTGGATTATTGAACTGTCCGGAATTTCCGGTGAGTTAGGTGTTCATATTAGTTTAGTACCCAAAGAAGTAGAGACAATTATTTTTGTAACACCATCCTCGGCTTTGAGCCTTCCGCTGGTCCAATATATCCCTCATCTTCAAGTTGATCAAGCAGTCGAGAGGCTCTGGCATAGCCGACAGAAAATCGGCGTTGCAGCATAGAAGCAGATATCACTGTATGCTGAGAGACCATCTTTACCACTTCAGCAAA
>CAYSEV010000051.1:0-9700 GCA_964430295.1 uncultured Gammaproteobacteria bacterium | reverse complement strand
GTTTGTAAAATTCTATAGCTTTTTGAGGGATCGTTGAATTGTTTATAATAACAACATCGGGTAGTTGCCCGATATATTTTTTCAATGTGTTCACATGATCCCGAGCCGTAAAATTGTATGTTTGTCCATATTTTGTCATAAGGTTGGCAACATAGATTTTTTTTGCATGAGAGGCCCGAATAGCCTCTGCTATACCATCTACAAGAATATTCGGAAGGACACTTGTGAAGAGGTCGCCGGGACCTAATACGATAACATCCGCTTTTAGTATTGCTTCAATGGCCTCTGGATTTGCGGTTGCTTTCGGTTGCAAGGTAACCTCAGTTATCTGCATTTTGCCGTCATGAGGTGGTTCATCAATAAGGTGTTCTTCTGAAAGTACATGTCCGTCTTCATAGGTAGCAAATAAGTTTGTATCAGTAAACGATACAGGGATAACTGTACCCTGTATTCGAAGGACTTTACTCGTCTGGCGAATAGCCTCTTGTTGAGATCCTAAAATATCAGAGAGCGCAGCCATAAAAAGGTTACCAAATGTCATGCCTTGAATGCCATTTCCCTTTTCAAACCTGTACATAAATAGTTTTCGCAGTACCCCTATCCCACCGTTTTCATCAGATAGAGCAACCAGGCATTGTCGAAGATCAGATGTGGGTAAGAGACCAAATTCATCACGAAGCCGTTTATTGCTGCCTCCTGAATCACTCATCGTAATGATGGCAGACAAATGATTAGCAAAGTGTTTCAGTCCTTTAAGCACAACAAATGTACCGGTACCTCCGCCAATACAAACGATTTTTGGTTGTTGTTTTGTCATATAGTTATTCTTCTGTTACATAATGTAACAAATCAGTCATTGTCGATATACTTAGTGACGTAAGGATAAGTGCCCAAACGTAACTCACATTCATCTTCGGTATCACAAATCCCGCCCAAGTTGCACCGGGAAACACGAATGCTCGAACCTGTATTTCCGGTACAAAAACAGTCAGTAAATAAATAACAATAACATTAATACACCAGGACAAAAGACCGAATGTAATAATATTGATTGGGATAAACAGGATTTTTAATAGCGGGACAACAATAAGCATAAGTAAACTTAATGTAAATCCTGCAAAAAGAATCGTTTGCCATCCTCCCGGCGCCACCAGAGCCGGAATCCATTCACTGGTAAGCCATAATGCAAATACATTGAATAAAAATACTCGTATAAGATGCTTCATGGCACAGGTAATGGTATCAAATGCATTGTGTTCGGTCAAACGTGCTTTGGCCCGATCACATAGGAAGAAATGCTTTTTTACGAAGAGTTCTATGATAGGTTATAGCAAATCGGTGTGATTCATCCCGAAGTCGTTCCAACATATGTAGCGCCTTACTGGAAACTGGTAATCGAATGACCTCAAAATCAGACTCGGTCGGTACAATGATTTCTTCAAAGCGCTTAGCAAGCCCAATGATTGGGATATTGTATCGGGAGGTAGACATTACAGCCACAGCGCTTTTTACCTGACCTTTCCCTCCGTCAATGACAAGCAATTCAGGCATGGACCATTCCGGATGACGCAGCCTACGGGAAACGACTTCAGCGATCATAGCAAAATCATTTGGTGCCTGTTTTGTCCTGATTTTAAATCTACGGTACCCACTCGTATCCGGCTTGCCATCTTGCAAAACGACAAGTGATCCAGTTGCGTACGTACCCTGTGTATTGGATATATCAACACATTCTATGCGACGGATTTTTGAAATAGCAGGATAATAGCGCTGTAGCATGTTTGATAGTTCATTCATTTCTTCTTCATATACAGATTCAACAAATGAATCGGATTGTACATAGAGTTGGGGGTCATAATGTGCTTTCAGCATTCCTCTCATATACTGTACAGCTTTCTTAACAGACTGCGCCTGTTCAAATTTTTCTTCAGTGGCAAATTTTTTCATATCCAATTCCAAATCGTGTAGCACGTCCAACGATTTACCACTAAAAATAGAAGCAAGCCTTCGTATTTGCATACGATATTGAGTAACGAGAGCCGTTCGATCCGGTCCTTCAGGTAAAAGAGCAATCTCAGAAGCGCATGGTGAGCATAACCCTAAATGCGTATAAAAGCAGGGCTGTCCGTTTCGTTTTTTTTGTGTACAAAACGGAATGATAGATCGCAGCTGCCGAAGAAGTTTTCGCAAAGTTCTAGCTGATTGAAATGGACCAAAATATTGTCGTTTTGGTATATCAGACATCGCGGTCTTACGAATACATTCAATTCTCGGTAATTCCTCATCCATTGAAATACTCAAATAGATAGGTGACTTATCATCTTTTGCTATAACATTATATTTTGGAAGCCACTTACGGATAAGAGATGATTCTAAAATAAGTGCATCAAATTCGCTTTGTGTATCTATCGTTTCTATGGATGCAATCTGTGAGACTAACTGAAGTGTCTTTGCACCGACAGCATCATCACGAGAAAAATATTGACTTACTCTGCGCTTTAAATCCTTGGCTTTCCCCACATATATGACCGTTCCGGAGGTATCCTTATAGATATACACTCCAGGAGAATGCGGCAAAGCTCCAACTATATCAGTTACTTTCTCCATATACGACTTCGCACCGTTGCGATAATAAGAATACCAATAATGAGAGACAAAGCAATGATTGGAACGCTAAATGAATAGATAAATGGCGTTATCATAAAATCATAGCGAAGTGATTCCTCTGCCACTGTTGTAACAATCATGCCATAAGATTTTGCAAATGAATTGGGAAGATGAAAAGATACCGGTACACTATACGTTGCGTACGGAGGCAAATCCGGAATATCGGTCGTGATAGCTGCATCAACGGGTGCGGATTGAATTGTTGCTGTAGTACGTTTCATTGCAACCGGAGAAATATTTTTGATTACAACTGATCCTGATGCAGTAAACCCTGATGTCACAGTTTTTGGAAACACATATGATATTCCTACCTTTCCGGTTACATCTTCTGGCTTTTTATCGGAGAATTGAACAAGAATATCTTTTGTGATGCTACCGGATTTTTTGTAAAAGCCAGCGGGATACGGATAATCACTTGACGCTCCATAATATGAAAAAACAATATGATTAAAATCTAATTTATCAAAATAATTTACTCCACCAGTTGTGTCGGCCCATGTAGGATCAACAGGTGTCCACACATGTGTATTTACATCATAATATTCAGGCCATGCATGAAGAATATCTGTGGATAACGACAGAGGTCGAAGTTTTGCATTTGTAGTATATGCATAT
This sequence comes from uncultured Gammaproteobacteria bacterium, assembly GCA_964430295.1. Lineage (GTDB taxonomy): Bacteria > Patescibacteriota > Microgenomatia > UBA10105 > UBA927 > CAYGFH01. The sequence continues at coordinate 6,418 of CAYSEV010000051.1, read as the reverse complement.
CCAACAGCCTCCCTGGCGGGTATGCCTGCCGCACGGGCAATTGCGATAAACAGATCTGTAAACTCCATGCAGATAGCGGTCGTAGGATTAGTCAGACTCTGCACAGCTCCTTTGCGGATTGGAGATTGTGATACGCGAGAATAATCATATGATAAGGTTCTAACGACATAGTCATATATATCTCGTGGTGTTTTGTATGTGGCAGCTAACTCCTGGATTTTAGGATCTGTTGTTTCCCAATATTTTTGTGGTGCAGTATATACGGCACTATCAATATCCTTCTTTTCAAATGACGTCTGTGGCTGCAAAGTAAGCGAAATCCCAAGAATAGCGGAAACGGTAATTTTTTGCGAAGGAGATAATGTGTACTGTGCAAGCCAATTTCCATCTGTATCTGTAACTACATTGTTCGGTTTAGGTTCAAGTGATTGTACTGCTACTTTTTGAAACGCAGTGTCAGGAGGCAGTGCAATTTCCATACGCTTACTTGTCACTGTGGGATTATCCAAAAAATAGGAGAGTTTAACATCAAATTGTTGCAGTTGACCATACGCCGCGCTAATTCCACCGTTTACCATCTGTTCTTTTGTCCACTTGTTTCCATTTCCCGGAGATGGAGACATATAGGCATTCTGACCAAATGTCGGGGGGACTGATAGACTCACAGAATAATCCGCTAAATCGGGATCTGCAGCAACACCTGGGATGTTTAGTTCCCATATATTTCCATTTTTTTGTGCAATATCTGTATTTTCATAGCGAAGTGAAAAACGCAGTGTCTTGCCTAATCCGGCAACTTTTTCATTGAACTGTAAGAGAATTTCAGTTTTGCCATCACGCTGAGAAATTTGGGGCCTTATTATACCGCCATTATCATAGGCTATAACGTTTTTAATATGTACGGAATCTATAATGATCGAATACTTTTGAGGATATAAATTTGTCATTTTATTGGTCAACGAGACATTTTGCGTCACAATGGTAATACCACTCGGCGCAACGGCATATTGCACATCATAATCTTCACGAAATTCACCAGTGGCAAATATTGGAGTTGGTATAAAAACGAAGTAAGCCAAAAAACTAATACACAGTTGCAAATATAGACGTAAGGAGCATTTCATAAATACAGTATCTACCCAAACATATGATAGATGCCTTATCGGTTTATTTTAATATTTTTTTTAAGAATTGTCCTGTAACTGAATGCGCATTTTGTGCAATATCCCTTGGAGTACCCGTAGCAATCACTTTACCTCCTCCGTCTCCCCCCTCCGGACCCATATCGATAATCCAATCTGCATTTTTTATAATGTCCAAATTATGTTCTATAACGACGACAGAGTTTCCAAGAACGGTCAGTTTATGAAGAACATGTAACAATTTTTCCAGATCGGCAAAATGGAGACCAGTTGTGGGTTCATCTAAAATATACATTGTATGACCAGTTTGCCGACGGTGCAGTTCAGTAGCCAATTTTACACGTTGTGCTTCTCCGCCGGAAAGTGTAGTAGCCGGCTGTCCCAAATGCATATATGCAAGTCCTACTTCTTTTATAACCGCTAATTTCTCAGAGAGCATGGGATGATGACTAAAAAATGAACAGGCTTCCTCAATGGTCATATCCAATACTTGAGCAATATTCTTGTCCCTATACATAACTTCCAAAGTTTCAGCGTTATATCGGGAGCCATGACATACTTCACATGTTACATACACGTCTGAGAGAAATTGCATCTCAATTTTTCGCTGTCCTTCTCCTTCACAGGCTTCACACCTTCCACCTTTTACGTTAAATGAGAACCGACCGGATTTATATCCTCTGGTGCGTGCTTCTGACGTAAGGGCAAATAAATCACGAATCTGAGAGAAAATGCCGGTATATGTCGCAGGATTGCTTCGTGGAGTCCTCCCAATAGGTGACTGATCAATAAGAATAGTTTTATCTACTTTTTCCGCGTGGTCTATGGACGTATGCTCCCCGGGTTTTTCCTTTACCATCGGATTTACCTTTTGAGCTAACGCACGATAAAAGGTTTCGACGATCAGTGTGGACTTACCTGAACCGGAGACACCGGTTACGCAAATAAATTTACCGAGTGGGAATGATACATCGATATTTTTAAGATTATTTTCCCTAGCTCCCCGAAGCACAACAACACCTTTATCATCAGTTTGTTTCACTGATTGTGATGGTCGGTTAATTTTCTTTACTTCCGTAAGGTAAGGGGCAGTCACTGATTTTTTATTTGAAAGAACCTCAGCAAGTGTTCCTTTTGCAATAATATGCCCGCCGTGCTCTCCTGCGCCAGGACCAAAATCCACAAGATAATCAGCTTCCTCCATCATTTCTTTATCATGTTCTACGACAATGACGGAATTACCAAGATCACGAAGCGCTTTGAGCGTCGTAATAAGTTTTGTATTATCCCGTGGATGAAGACCAATAGAAGGTTCATCCAATACATATAACACCCCGGATAGTCCGGAGCCGATTTGTGAGGCAAGTCGTATCCGCTGTGCTTCTCCACCTGCTAATGTTGCCGCACTTCTGCCTAATGACAAGTATTCAAGTCCAACCCGTTCCAAAAATGTAAGGCGGGCTGTTATTTCTTTAATAATTGGCTTTGCCACCTGTTGTTCCTGATAATTACTGAGCGCTCTATCCCCAACAGCCAGACTTTTTATCCACGATGTTGCGTCTGTAATGGAAAGGTCAGTAACATCTGCAATAGAAAATTTATCGATTGTTACGGTAAGAGTCTCTTTTTTTAAGCGCTTGCCGTTACATGATGGACAAGTTTCCCTTCGCATATATTTTTCAATTTCTGTTCGTACAAATTCTGATTCGGTCTCAGACATGCGCTTCTTTAATTCAGGAATAATGCCGATAAATTGCTCTTCTATAGTAGTTTTGGCACCAAATCTATTCGTTCCTTCGACTCGATACTGTTTGTCTCCCGTCCCATACAGCATGACCTTTTTTTGAATATCTGACATATGTTTTAAGGCAGCCCTCGGATTTATACCGTGATCTTCAGCGACTTTCATAACTACCCGTGAATACCATGTATCATGCATAAATGTTCTGGCAAACGGCAATATGCCGCCTTCTGTCATCGAAAGTTCAGGGGAGATAATCAAATCTGGATCAACTGTCAGTACTGTACCGATTCCACTACATTCCTCACAGGCACCATGAGGGGAGTTAAAGGAGAATGATCTCGGCTCAATTTCAGGAAGGGATATGTTGCATACCGGACAGGCAAATTTTTCCGAATAGACATGCTCAGATAGTTCTTTAGGTTTTTCAGGAAATACAAACCCTGCATCATTCACTACGGCGGTTTTTACAAGTCCATCTGAGAGAGTAAGTGCTTGTTCAACGCTGTCTGCAATACGGGAACGAAGTTGGGTATATGGATCGTTTGTATCTTCCTTTTCCGCTTTTTTCTTCAGTTGTGATGACTCTATAGTAAATCTATCTATGACAGCATCTATTGAATGTTTATTTGTTTTTATGAGGGCAATATCTTCGTTAATTCCGAAAAAATATCCGTCAACTCGTACCTGTCTATATCCCTTTGCTCTGATATTATCGAATAAATGTACAAATTCACCCTTTCTGTCGCGGACAACCGGAGATAGGATAAGCATACGTACCTGTTTTTTGCCAGCTTCCAGTTCTGATTTAGCGAGCTGTAACAATTGATCCACAATTTGCTGTGGAGACATGCGACTTACTTCCCGCCCACAAATAGAACAATGTGGATGACCAATACGTGCAAAAAGAAGTCTCAGATAGTCATAAATTTCAGTCACAGTGCCAACTGTGGAACGAGGATTATGAGACGTAGATTTTTGATCTATAGATATTGAGGGAGATAACCCTTCTATACTATCCACATCGGGCTTGTCCATAATACCTAAAAATTGTCTGGCGTAGGAAGAAAGGGATTCAACATATCGTCGCTGCCCTTCTGCATAAATCGTGTCAAACGCAAGAGATGATTTACCCGAACCGGAAACGCCGGTAAAAACCACAAGCTTATTTTTCGGCAGCTCTACCGAAATATTTTTTAAATTGTGTTGTCTCGCTCCTTTAATACTTAATGTTTCCATATGTAAACATGAAAAACGCCCTCGGATGGTCCCGGGGCCATCAATATTATACCATGTATGCTCTTTACCCTTTAATTTTTGCTATATAATCCCGAATCCGTGCTGCGAGTTCAAAATCCAAATCCCTGCCTGCCGTTTTCATTTCACGGGTAAGTGTATCTATAAATTTCTTTTTATCCGATGGAGTCATACCATCCACGTGATCCTGATCGATTCCTAACAGATCCTGAATCTGCTCTTTGGGGGCGTCATCACCCGGATCTTTTTCTATTAGTCTGTCACGAATAGGTTTTTGAATACTTTTCGGAGTTATACCGTGCTTTACATTATACGCAATTTGGAATTCACGTCGCCTTTTCACCTCGTCTATAGAATATTTCATAGAGTCGGTCATTTTATCTGCATAAAGGATAACAGTTCCTGCCTGATGGCGGGCTGCCCGTCCCATCGTTTGAATCATGCTTGTTTTGCTCCGCAAAAATCCTTCTTTGTCAGCATCAAGAATGGCAACAAGCGATACTTCCGGTAAATCAAGTCCTTCACGGAGGAGATTTACTCCGATTACTACATCATACATACCCTTACGGAGGTCTGATAAACGCTCAGTCCGCTCCAGTGTTTCAACATCAGAGTGCAAATACTGTACTTTTACTCCATGTGACTGCAAATAGTCAGTAAGGTCTTCAGCCATTTGTTTTGTAAGGGTAGTCACAAGAACACGTTCATGTTTTTCTACTCTGATATCTATTTCTTTATGCAAATCTTCTATTTGCCCCTTTATTGGGCGAACATCAACTGTCGGATCTACCAACCCTGTCGGCCGAACAAGTTGTTCTACAATGGAACCTCGGGTAAGCTCATAATCCGCAGGTGTAGCTGATACATAAATAGTTTGTGGCTGAACCCGCTGGAATTCCTCACTGCGCATAGGGCGGTTATCGAGTGCGCTTGGGAGTCTAAATCCGTAATCAATCAACGTTTGTTTACGGCTTCTGTCTCCATTATACATACCGCGAATCTGGGGAACTGTCATATGAGATTCATCTATAACCATAAGCCAATCATCTCCCGCTGCACTTTTGAAGTAATCCATAAGTGTAAATGGAGGATCACCGGGGTTTCTACCATCAAAATACCGTGAATAATTTTCTATTCCGTTGACATAACCCATTTCCTGTATCATTTCAAGATCATATGTAACGCGCTGTTCTATCCGCTGCGCTTCAATAAGCTTGTTCTGTTTTTTGAATTTTTTAACCTGGTCATCACGATCTTTTTCTATTTGCTTAAATACCTCCGTATGACTCTTTGGATCGGTCATAAAGTGTTTAGCCGGATAAATAACCGTAGCTCGAAGTTCCTGTATTGTTTTTCCTGTAAGTGGGTCTATTTCAACGAGTTCTTTAAGAACGTTTTGTTCCATGACTATGCGGATTGATGTATCTTTATATGCAGGGAAAATATCTATACTATCTCCACGAACGCGAAATGTACTTCTATGAAATCCAAAATCATTGCGTTCGTACTGTAGTTGGATAAGACGTGCAAAGATGCTTTCTCGGGAAATAATCATCCCCTGCATAAGTTCCAATACAAAATTGCCGTATTCTTTGGGTGATCCAATGTTATAAATACAAGAAACAGATGCGACAACAATTGTATCCTTGCGGGTCAGGATATTTGTCGTAGCGGCAAGACGTAATTTATCTATTTCATCATTTATTTGCGTTTCTTTTTCTATAAACGTATCTGTGTGTGGTATATATGCCTCAGGTTGATAATAATCATAATACGAAACGAAATATGATACTGCATTGTGTGGGAAAAAATCCCGAAATTCCTGATATAGTTGTGCCGCCAGTGTCTTGTTATGAGAAATAACGAGCGTAGGCCGCTGAATCTTTTGGATGACGTTTGCAATCGTAAACGTTTTGCCACTACCGGTTACGCCCAATAAAACCTGCTCGTGTTGTTTTTTCTGTATATTGTCGACAAGTGCCGCAATAGCTTCCGGTTGATCACCGGTAGGAGAAAAGTCTGCCTGTAATTGAAATGCTTGATCCAAATCTGTCATATGTGATGTATAGTACCCATCTTACACACTCTTTCGGTTTTTATCAAATTTGAGTGAGTATTATCTACTTTGATCCAATTGACTGTTCGGTTTATATTTGAGATATTGCAATAAGTCATAGCATTATTTCGGGTAAATTTAGTAATGCGGAAGGGATACCATGCCAGCTGTTGTCTACAATAAAGAACGTCAGATACTTGAGTTTATCACACAGTTTGTTCA
>CAYSEV010000050.1:0-9895 GCA_964430295.1 uncultured Gammaproteobacteria bacterium | reverse complement strand
GATGAAACAGTGCAGCTCATGCCCATGCCGATTGCCATAGCCCATGATCTTACAGATATCTATACCTATCTGTATGAAAACGGGCTTTCATGGCTTCGTCCGGATGCAAAATCTCAGGTGGTGCTACGCTATGAAGACGGCAAACCCGTAGGGATTCATAAAATCGTTATTGCGGCATCACATGACCCATTAGTACATATGGACGATTTACGGCATACGGTAACAGAGGAAATGATCCGTCCTATCGTAGATCGGTACGGACTCAAGATTGATGATCCCGCCAAACAGATCGTGATAAATGGCGCAGGCCCATGGACTATTTACGGTCCGCTTGCCGATGCTGGGACGACCAACAGGAAAATTGTTGTCGATTCATATGGCGGCAGATTCCCACATGGTGGTGGCGGATTTAACGGCAAAGATCCGACAAAAGTAGACCTTGCAGGCGCAGTTGGTGCGCGCTTCATAGCCAAAGGATTGGTTGCCGAAAAACTTGCAAAAAAAGTGCAAATTGAGGTGTGTTACGTCATCGGAGATCCCGATCCACTTGCGATTCAAGTCGACACATTCGGCACAGAGGCAAAGTCCAAACAGATTGTTGAAGATCGTGCCCGTGAATTACTGAATATGTCAGTCGACGGGATTATTGATGGATTAGATCTGGTGCAACCGATCTATAGACAGGCATCAGTCGGCGGATTTTTCGGACGCGACATATTTCCGTGGGAAAAAACGAATAGATAATACCTATTCTGTGTCACCGCCGTCAGGAAGCTCCAGTGTGCTGATGGTCGGCAGTGATGGTCCTGCTATTCCCTGCATGCTGCCGTAAATGCCGGAAACACTCGAGAGAAGCCTATTTACCTGGGCTTCTCTTTGTTTCCAGGACTTTTCAAATGCCGTTCGCTCACGGGCAATTTGTTCGCGCATATCGTTATAAGTTGCAACCATTGCCTCCACTTGATTGGCAAACTCATGACTTGTTATATATCCGTAGAGTTCCTCGGCTTTTGTTGCCTGATTTTGTGCAATCATTTTTTGTCGTGCACTATCAAGGAGAGCTTTTCGAAGAAGCATGGCCAATGGAAGTGAATGCATCGGGCTTGCCACCCATACTCCATCATGTAACCCTATCCCCGCTTTTATATCATCAGGAAGTGTTTCGGATATGATGGCTGGGATATTTGCCTTATCGTTTCGTACATCTTCCTTGAGCTTATCTACCCATCCGTCGCTCCACGCTTTTGTGCGTTTTGACTCCCAGAGTATATGTCCACAGTCCATCCCCCGCGGGCTTCGGACTATATGGCGCACATCTGCACCAAGTACACCTTTTCCAATTGGTTCAATCGTATCGCCGGAAAATTCTTTTCTCAAAAGCTCCTCCAGATCCAGTTCCTGTACTTCTCCCTGCAACTGTTGGGAACCCTGTGACGCTTTTCTCTGAGCATCCTCAAGGGATTTTTTCAGATCATCAATCACTTTATCTTTTTCTCGTTCCTTGAGCCTCTGAGATTCAGCTGCTTCCTCCAGAGTTTTCTGACGGATTTTTTCGCGCTCCGCATCCAGTTGTCGTTGTTTTTCCAGTTCAAATGTACGCCTCTCTTCATCTAGTTTATTTTGTTTTTTGCGCAGTTCCAGTTCTGTGTTTTGCGCTGCTTCTAATTGTTTTTTTATGACAGTAAGCTCTTTTTCATGCTTTTCCTGCTGTTCGGCTATAATTTTTTCTTCCACTTGATGTGATATTGCTTCGGAGATTTCAATGGGTTTTTTACAGTGAGGACAAATAAGGGTGCTTTGCATAGTGTTGGTATTCTATAGCACTTAAGTAACAGATTCCACTGCGAGTTCTTTGACCTTTTTCCGACGTAGTTCGATGCTGATAAAAAACGAAGTGGCAAGGATTATGCTCCCCCCGATAATCATATTTGCACTAAGCTGTTCATGAAATAATATAACGCCAAATAGTACAGACAGTACTGTGTCTATCATTGCCAGGGACGCCGCAGTTGGACTTACTTTTTTGATTGCGGAAAAGTACAGTAAAAACGCGACCAACCCCATAAGCACACCGTTTGTCGATGCAACTGCAAATTGCCAAAGTGCGGGAAATGGTTTGTTTAAAAATAAAAACGGTAAAAATAAAAATGCCCCGACTACATTCTGATAAAAAATTGCCTCGGTTTTGCTGTACCTATCCAGTTCTTTTTTAGAAATGATAATTGTCAGTTGATAGATGGCAGTAGAAAGTACGGCGAAGCTCATACCAAGAAAATCTTTGTTTTCAAACGAAAAAGGCTTATTACTATATAAAATGCAGAGCCCTGCAAAAGATGCCAATAACAACAATACTCGTTTGGTTGTAATCCGTTCTTTTAAGAATATAAAACTGAATAAAAATAAAAACAGTGTTCCTGTTGAAGAAGCCAAGCTGGCATTACCGATGGTCGCAAGATTATATCCCACAAACATCAGATACAGTCGCAGTGCATTTAAAAGTGACGCAACCAAAAGCCATGTGACATTTTTTGTAAACAGCGGAATTTTCTTATATAAAAAATAGAAATATAACACAACTGTCGGTGTGGCTAACCGGAAAAAAGACAGTGTCGTAGATGGCAAATGGAGTATTTTTATAAAAGAGCCGGATAGCCCAAACAGGACGGAAACAATCATGAGCTCTACATACGGATTCATAGTGTATGAGTGTATCAGGTATGAAAACCTCACACAACAATACTAAATTACAATACTCATGAATCGATCGATTCATATGAGTCAGAAAGTGTTAACTTTCTTTCATCACATAGTTACGAAGTGATCTGCGGATGGTTTTGTAGTCCGGTATCATTTTTTCGACCAGTTTCCAAAACTGCGGTCCGTGATTGTTTTCTTTCAAATGACATATTTCATGCACAATCACATAATCCATAGTCCGCTCGGGCACGTAAACGAGTTTGTAATTAAATTGTAAATTTCCGGATCTGCTGCAGCTTCCCCAAAGCGATGTTTGGTTTTTTATACTAATTTTATTGTATGGAAATTTATAAAAAGTATTAAAAAATTCCACCCGTTCCGTCACCAGTTTTCTGACGGTATTTTTGTTGTATTCATATTCTTCTTTGGGAAACTGGATGACGATTTTTCCCTCCATCTGTTTTTCCAGTCTGTTCAAGTGTTTGAGGATCCACGCAGATTTCTGCAGTAAAAACGGCTCAATAAATCGCTCATGCCATGCATTAGGGATGGTGACAATAAGTCCGTCATCAGGATCTATAACCATACGTAAATTTCGCGACCGCGCACTGACGCGGACAGCGTAGGAAATTGTTTTCCCTTGTAGGGTCATCTCTCGTTTCATTGTCGGTATAGTATAGGAAATTTCACAAAAAATGACACGTATCAACTCAGTGAAGTATTTTTTTCCGTCCAAGAATAAAGTAGATCATTATTATATTTATCAATGCAATGTACACAGGATAAATCACTTCACTAATAGTCCAATATTCTATTGCCAACATGTTAATTACAATGGCAAGTAATCCAATACCATAAAAGGTCCAAACTTCCGTTTCCGGATGTTTATAGGTTTTTATAAATGCCGGTACACAACCGGCAAAGTCTGCAAGAATGCTGAAACATAAACCTAAGAACGGATTGTTTGTTAGTTTCCAAAATACTATGCCAAGTACTGCGATGCACAAACAAAGTATATCCGCTTTTTCCCATCCTCCCATGCCGTATTTGATGCTAAGTGCAAATAACACAAGTGAACAGATGGTATAAATGCCGGATAAATAAATGGCAGTTGTATTTCCCTGCGCATACAATGTTGCAACTGTCAGGAGTTCTATCAAAAGGACTACAAACCGCGTCGTTCGATGCGGCTTCGCATCCCCTCTCAAAATCGCGAGACTATACACAACATTTGCATAGATAACAATAAGGACACTAATAGCAATTAAAATTGAATGCATGAGTGTATTATAGCAATTGCATACACCCAGATTGATACAGCTTCACACACCGGGAATAAAGAAAATATTTGCATACTATATACTATTCATAATGTAATATGGATTTTATGAAAATTTTGTTTTCAATTTTATTTGGATATATTCTTGCACATCTGTATGAAAAAGTTGCGATTGTGATGTCGAGAGGTAAACCACTGGTTGTTTTAGGTTATCGATTGCACCATAGTTTATATGGAATTATTTTTTTAGGTTTGGGATATTTGTATCAGCAGCAGGTATTGTATGGAATAGCTGTAGGAATTATATTGCAACATACGATTACGGATGGATTTCGATTTATATCGAAAGAGAAATAATATCTATGTCATCACAAGCCGTCTTTCGGATGATTAAACATATTTCATTTTTTGGTCTTGCTGCTATAGATGTCTATACCATGAAGCCAAAATCTTCCGAACAAAAGCACTTCCATGAAGGATGGGAAATTGTGTATGTGCACAAAGGGAATTGCAAAACACATACACGAGGAAAGCTCTATATCTACCCTCCCAAGGAAGTGCATGAGGTCATAAATGATTCACAAGAAGAAATCACCTTTATCTGCCTCACCATCCCACCAGAATCAGAAAAGAATACTCACTACATCTAGCCTATTTCCACCTCCGAGGTGGAAATATAATTACAAAAATTCACAAATTCTTCACAAATTTAGCCTCATTTTTTACTACCACCTCGGAAGTGGAAATACACGGTGTATGCTATCTCCTAGTATCATAGGTTTTAGGTGCTATACTTTGACTATGGAAACACTTCAAACACAAAACCAACCACAAACGCCAGTTACTCCGACTGAGACACCTCCCTCCCCACCAATCAAAAAATCTAATCCCTTCGTATACATGTTAGTTATCATGGTGGTTGTTCTTATGGCAGCTGTAGGATTTTTATTTATCCAAAATAGACAACTTCAAACGATAGTTTCACAACCCGTTCAGGAAGAAAAAAAGAACGCACAGTTTCCAATGATGTCAGTAACCGACACTCCTATCCTGACAGCGGCACCAACCATGGCAGAAAAAACATATACATCAAAAACCGAAAAAGTAACATTCACATATCCTGCCACATGGATACAAGCAAAACCAAGCATGGAATCAAATCATCCTGATGCCGATGTATTTTCTATACAAGATCCGGGAGGTATAGTGAAAGCGACTTGGATATCCGCTATAGACGGATTTGGCGGAGCATGCGATCCGGAAACCCCAGTCATTAGTGACGGGTGCCCACTTGTAACAGTTATAGATTCCACTCCAATTCCAAAGGCTCCGGGTTTGCGGGTAGTTTCTGCCATTATTTCCAGAGACGGCACGAAGTATTCACCATGGATGGCAGTACAGGATTCCAGAGGATTAAAAGAAACAGGCCGCGCCATGGTCTACGATTTATTTCAGGGAAAAAATAACAGTAGTGTCATGGAAACAAACACAACAACAACGGCTATCTTTAGTATGAAGGTGTTACAGCCATCAGATTCGACACTATCAAAGTCAATGGCAACTGATTTTTTCTCGAAACCTGAAGTAGTACAGCTAAAGCAAATACTGCTGAGTCTTTCATATTAAAAGTTTACGTAGCCTCGTTTTTTACTACCACCTCGGAGGTGGAAAATAAAAACGTGATTCTTCACACAGCGGTTGAGCATATTTTTCCGTATAATATATATATGGTTACTGCGCTCAAGAAAAAAATATCATCAGAACTTACACATATACATGCACTCTCTCGTGATATGAAGCATATGCTTGTGTCATATGCCTGCTACTTAGCAGCGTACCCCCTACTTGCCACATTTATGAATGCATACTTGTGGCGAACCGGCGGAGATTTATGGGGAATAATTCTCTATAACACAGGATGGATTGTCGGATTGCCGATCGGTTTTTATCTAAACGGCATTATTCTTCATCATGTACATTTACTTCGTGTCTACTTCATGGGGCTTTTACTTCAAGCTGTTATCCCGCTGTGCATTGTATTTCTCCCGTTTCATTCACTGCAATCAATTCTTCTCTATGGACTTGCTTATGGTCTCGGTTCAGGCTTATTCTGGGGAAATAAAAGTTATATAGATCAGCAGATTACCCGCGGGACAAATAGATTGTATTACAACAGTTTGGGATCAATCGCAGATATGCTTGCAAATATTTTGGTTCCGGCCACCATCGGATGGAGTATTGAATATATCAATCATTTTGCAGATTCAGCATCATTTCTTTCTTATAAATTGACGATGCTCGTAGCGTTTGTATTGCTTGTCATTGCAGGCAGTGTTGTACAGTCACTCCACGTTCATGAAGTTTCTATTCAAGGGATGTTGGTTCGCCGTCCTTCAAAACGCTGGTGGTTTACAAGGTTTTTTGATCTGATCCACAACATACAGGTTGGTGTCACGCTGATTCTTGCAAACGTAGTTATTCTTGTACTGGTTGGCTCAGAGGGCGCGCTTGGTACTGTGCAGACTATAACGGCAGCACTTTCATCTTTAATGCTCTACGTAATAGGTCGAAAGGCTACACATGAAGCATCATGGAAACTCGTTGCCATCGGTTCACTTTGTTTTTTTGCCGGAACGCTCCTTTTGGCTGCGAATTTTGCATGGATCGGTGCCGTTGCGTATTCTGTCGTTATTACCATTGCATGGGCCATTCAATGGCCACCGGCGACTTCAGTTATTATGGACGTACTTGATCATGAAGAAGTAGACCCGTCAAAACAGTATGCGTATATCTGTGACAGTGAGCTGTTTTATAACATCGGCCGTGGAATTGGGATTGGGATTGCCGTTGTGCTTCTTCTTCGGTTCGGACAGGCGACAACGCTTCGATTCACTCCATTTATTGTCGGTATTATTCAATTGCCGCTGGCATATTTTATATACCGTTTACCAGCTCCCTCCACCACCGCCTCCACCACCGCCACCGGAGAATCCGCCGGAAAACCCTGAAGAATGTCCTGTTGAAGATGACACAGGAGTCGCTGCAGTTGCAAAGCTTGCAGTGGATCTGCTGAGTGAATTCACAAACAGAACACTATTAAAATGTGAAGTTGAATACCCTTGATACCAGTCAGGTTGCTTCATTGCTATATCGGAAAAACGCTCTGCCCATATTTTTTCCACTCCAAATGCGACTGCATATGGCAATAGTTTTTCAAACATCATCTGATTTTTTGCCTGAAATGCGAGCTGCCGCTGCTGACTCGTCAAAAAATTCTTGAGAGACTGTGCAATTGCTGCAGTCTCGGACCCATAGACTGTTTTGACAGGCATCTGAAGACCAAAGAGAAGTGATGAAAGAAGTAGTGGGAAATTTCCCGTAACAAGTCCCAATACCGCTAATGCTATATAGCCATTTCTCACACTTTGAGGATTTTTTTCAAAAAAGCCGTCAATGACTACCATGTCATACAGATCTTTTTTTGCCTGTTCAACAACAATCGCTAAATTTGCTGTTTTTAAATTCACAACATCAAGTGCACCAAATATATCATTATATAGCCGCTTTTCATGTGTGCGAAGTTCTGATGGCTCTTTTGGCTGCAGTTTTTTTAGTGTAAATGACCCTTTTTCTGCTTCTATAATTTGTATAAATCCCCGCTGTGCCAAATGCACAATTGTTGCGGTGATATCGCGCATGTCAGCTTTTTCATCGACAAGTGTTCCTGTCTCTCCCGGTGTTAAAGGTTTTCCATCTTTTGTTTTCGGGGCATCAAACCACGCAGATGCAGCTCCCATCACAGATTTTGGATCACGCCCGTGTTTCCACCATGTAATAGGAATAGAAATTGGCAACACTACATACCATAGTGCACTCAGTACTACGAGAAGGATGAGTACAATTTTCCCAACAAGTGTATCCCAGAATGAAACGTATAACGTAGGCTCCAGCACGCCCACAATATTTTTTGGGAAACCAAATACTATCGTCAGTTGTTCATTCGGTGCAAGTGGTCTGTTTGAAGTAATCTTAGCAATTCCGTGGTCATATGATGTAGAACAACTTGCTTCCTTGCTCCCAGAGTGTCCCACAAAACACGACATGCGAATATCGGATGGAGCGACATTGGAGGGCAAGGAGATTTCAGCTGTAGCGTCTTTGATTGGATATGCCCACTGATCTCCGGTTACATTCCAATATAATTCATCATGATCAGAAAAGTACGTAAGAGCGCCTCCCACAGTGTACGAAATCGCGTATGTATGAGGACCTGTGATCGTTTTGTCTGCATCCCCTATTTTTATTTTTTTACTCTGCTGTTCTGTAGATACATCATAGGTATACGGAACAGAAGCCTGATCCGCTACTGAAAACCCTCCGATATTCATGACGTAGGTTTGACCCTTTGAATTTACTTTTGTAAAAGGAATGGTTCTATAAATGCCATGCCGATAGGCAGAACCGAAATCATACTCAATTTGTTCTTTTACCTGAAGTGCTCCATCGGATTGGATATCCAAATGCGTGTCAAACGAAGTGATTTCCTCGGCAAAAACAGGATGAAGATATGCGCCCACAAAAAGGAATATAATCCCACACAGTAGCATTCGCAGTTTCATGAAAAATTATTGAAGATATTTCGCTATATTTGCGTTGTGTTCTTCGACTGTTTTTGCGAAATGAACAGTCCCTGATGCATCATGCAAATAGAAAAAATACTCCGAAGGCTTCGAATAGATGACAGCTTTTATCGATTCTATGCCAGGATTTGAAATCGCTTTCGGCGGCAACCCTGGATTTGCATAGGTGTTATAGGGCGATTTCAGCTTTTTATCTTCATCATATACAGATTTTTTCCACCATGATTTTTCTGTTCCCTGATATCCCAACACATATTGGAGTGTAGCGTCCACTTGAAGAGGCCATTGTTCCTTAAGTCTGTTAAGAAGTACACCGGCAATCAGAGGTCTGTCACTTGCGGATTTTCCTTCACGCTCGACAAGTGACGCAAGGATAATAACCTGATCAAAAGTCAGACCCGTTTTTTTGGCATCTTCACGCATTTGTGGTGTCACTTTTTTATCAAAATTATCCATAAATATTTTCGCAATCCCTGCAGCTGTTGCATCACGGGGTATCAGATAGGTGTCAGGGAACATATATCCTTCACGTGCGTACTTTAAAAATTCCTGTTCCGGTATATCCAAATCTTTATTTACCTTTGCTGCAATTTCCTCGACTCTCCAACCTTCTAGTGTTGTAATCCATAAGTCACTCATACCGTGAGTCAGTTCAAGTGCAACTGTTTTTGCATCCATAGAACGGCTAAGACGGAATTCTCCCGCCTGCAATTGCCGTTCAATACCAAGCAATTTAACGAGCAAATAAAATCCCGTAGGGCTGCGAATAATTTTTTGTGCAGCCAAATTCGAAGCAATCGCTTTTACTCCATCTCCACTTTGTACCGTAAATTGTGCAGGGATAGTATCACTGCTATCGGCAGGTCCTATGCTATCCTGCCACCAGAACCAGCCACCCCATGCCACAAGGACAAGGATAAAAAAGAAAATCACAAGACGGGTTATGAATGAATATGCTTTACTTTGCTTCATTAAATGTTGCCCTCCTGAATTTCGTTGATTGTGGGTCATACATATAAATTCTTCCACATTCGCAGGTGACCCTCACTATGTCGGGGCCATTGGTCCTTGGGAGAAGTTTTCCACATCCCACACACTTCCCCTGAGAAAGAAGCCAAGCCTGCATCGGCGCAATAACATTTTTAAACATGTATTATTGTACAGTATAAATGGGTACATGCTTGAGGGTTTCAACAGCCTCTTTTAGCCGCCATTCATTAGAACTATACAGTGTACATAGTATACCATTCTTGTCCACAGACTCGTCCAGTTTTGTATT
>CAYSEV010000049.1:1129-10048 GCA_964430295.1 uncultured Gammaproteobacteria bacterium | reverse complement strand
AGTCTTGAGGAGGCTGTGCCGCAAGGCATGGAGGTTCAAGTCCTCTCGTCCGCACTAGACAACAACTTCCTTTGTTTTAGGAGGGGGGAAATGGTCCTTTAGCTTGGTAGGACAGTATTATTCTCACTTGCAGTAGTGCTCATTATTGTGCTTCAAAAAATGGGGTTTAAATTAGGTATCTAATGAGTGTCTATATACGTTAGTGTGCCGATGAAGGGACTCGAACCCCCAAGCCTTGCGGCATACGCACCTGAAGCGTACGTGTCTACCAATTTCACCACATCGGCAATACATGAATTATATCATGGTTTACGCTATTTCACATGGCTATTTTGCCTCAGGTGTTTCTACTATAGGTCTTTAATACGATCGTCATAAATAGTATAATTAGGCCGTATAAACAAGCTATATAACATATGGGAAGAACTTCGGTTAAAGTTATTACACAAAAAAATGATTCCTCATGCGGACCTGCTTCAATTAAGCATGCTCTTGAAATTTTTGGGTTGAAAAAATCCGAAACTACGTTACAGAAATTGTGCAAGACAACCAGAAATGGTACCTCAACTGCAAATATGATTACTGCACTACGGCGATTAGGATACGCTGTTATGGCAGTTGAATATGCTACCCGTCGTCATTTGACGAGTGCACTTCGATATTCTCAACTTAAGCCAAGAGCGGTGATTGTAAGTTATCTGTATGGGTCTAATCATGGATTGAGTGCATCAGATATCGATACCGGACATTGGGCGACTGTCTACACATATAGAGTGAATAAACAGCGAATAGTACTATTTGATAGTTATAGCGGCACAAAAAAATCATATGTATGGAAGACATTTACATCCCTTTGGAAGGATTATGATAGAGTACGAAAAACAATATCACGAAGTAACAGGAGAATTAAGCTTATCAAAAAGTGGCAGCATCGTCTTATGTTAGTAGTTGCGAAAGATATAAGGCATCTGCCAAAATTCCGATCTCCATATGCACATATCTATGCATAGCTATTGGCGGATAGAATTGTAAACAATCTGCAGAATAAAATCGTCTAGTGTCATCCCCTGAGCATATATAGAAACTGTCATCGCATCTCTTGGATTTGGATCGAACCCTGCATTGGCGTTTCCTTCGAGGAAAAACCACCGCTCCGATTCCGGATTGTATCGCAAATCAAATCTTCCATAATCTCTCATATGAAGTGCATAAAACGCCCTGATCGCGTCACGTTTAATCTGAACATCAATATCTTCCGGAATATGTTTTGGTGGGGCAATAAAATTACAACTCTTGTAGATGGGTAAATGTTTACTCCATTTTTCATCATACCCATATATGTTCCATTTATTTTTTGCACGTCCTTTAAATGTAATTTCTGCAATTGGAAGCGCAATCGTATGCTCAAAGGTTTCCAAAATTGTAACCTGCAATTCTTTCCCCTCTATAAATTCTTCAGCCAATAGAGTCTGTGAATGCTCCTGACGGAGGCGTTTTACTATAAGCACGAATTGTCTATATGTTCGTGCGATAGATTTGTTAGTTATTCCAATGCTGCAATGCTCATATGCAGGCTTAACAATGATGGGATATCTACCTGGAATCATGGCTTTCGAAATTCTGTCAGTTGGTTTGATAATCGTAAACGCTGGGGTAGGGAGTCCATGTTTAATGAATAATTGTTTCGAACGAACTTTATTATTTGAGATCCTCAATCCAATCTCTTTTGCCCCGGAATATGGGATTTGCAGTCGATCGAGTATTTTTGCAATTTGAATTTCCATAGCCTTGCTGTCCACTAAATTAAATACAAAATCTGCATGTATATTTTTGAGCTCCGATAGGTCAGTAGGTGTCACTTTTATAATTTGCACATGGAATTTTTTCTTTTTAAACAGATCTTTCATGAATGTCACAATTTCATCAGTCTGATTATCAACAAACGCCTGTTTTGCTTGCACGCCTGTAGATTCCGCTTCTTTTTCTACCGGGTGATATAGGAGAGCAATAGTTGCGTTTTTAATTATTTTTCTTTGTTTCATACATATTCTAATACGCTACTATTGCGTTATTATTCTCCATTGTCAACACGTATTATGTATGGAGTGTATTTTTAACTATCTGAACGATAAAATCAGCAAGATCAGATCCGCTTGCGATGATAGATGCATTCATCGCATCTGTTGGATCCAAAGGAGTAATTCCAGCATTCGCATTTGCTTCAAGAAAATACCATTGTTTAGTTTTTTGGTTATACCGTAAATCAAATCGTGCATAATCATGGAATCCAAATGCATAAAAAGCGCGAATACAATCCTGTTTAATCTGTAAGTCTATAGAAGCATCCAGTTTTTTGGGAGGTGAAACAAAGTGTAGGCTGTTATAAATCGGTAAGTCTTCTCTCCATTTTTCATCGAATCCATAGATACTCCATTTATTGCGTATTCCACGCTTAAATGCTAACTGTGCAATCGGAAGTGCGGTTGTTTGATGACCAGATTCCTGCACAGTGACATGAAATTCTTTTCCAACGATAAATTCTTCAGCCAGGAGTGTTTGCTGGTATAACTTACGTTGTTTTATAACTGTTTTCTTAAATTGGCTATATGATGTAACGATAGATGCATCTCCAATCCCAATACTGCAATGCTCAAATGCGGGTTTTATAATAATAGGAAATTTGCTTGGCAGTAATTTTTTACTTATCCGCAAAGACATAGGAATAATCGTATACCGAGGTATTGGAAGATTATGCTGCTCAAATACTTTCTTAGATTTAATTTTGTTATTACTGGTTTTGATCGCCTCGAGCAATGATCCCGAATGCTTTATTTGTAACCTATCAAGAATACGTGCAATCTTTATCTCCATCATCTTACTGTCGACCAGATTAAATACATAGTCTGCTTCGAAATGTTGTAGCTGAGATAGATCGTCTGGAGATACTGTTAACATTTGGACACGATATTTTCTTCGAAGGAGAATTGATCGGATATACTTAGCTGTTTCTTCTGTCTGTTTATCAGAAAGGGCAAATTCCGGTGTAAGATATGCCCCGTCTTTTTGTTCATCTATGCGATGATATAGTATGGCAATTGTGCCTTTGGCTTTCTTTCGAATGCCCGTTAATCTTTTTTTCATTTCTCTGTAGTATGGGCAGCCATATATACAGATTTTGTTATAATAAAATCTTATACCACTATAACAGAATTTCTGTTAATGGTAGAATAGGGAATATTAATAAGCCGGGGTGGCGCTTGCCTGCGCAAGCAGGAAATGTTTCAGCGTCATGTCGTATTATGTATACATAATAAAAAGTATAAATAATAATTGGAATTATGTAGGATTTACGAAAAATCCAATTAACAGATTGTCTCAACATAACTCGGGTGAGGTTAATTCGACAAAAGCGCGTAGACCATATGAACTTTTATTTGTACAATGTGTTCAATCTAGAGAAGAAGCTCGTGATATGGAGAGATATTTAAAAGTAAGTTGGAACAAAGAGAGTATACTTGAATTGATATAATAATTTTATTGCCGGGGTGGCGAAATGGTATACGCGCAAGACTTAAAATCTTGTGAGGTTAAACCCTCGTGCGGGTTCGAGTCCCGCCCTCGGCACAAAAACCACATATTTGTATATATTTTTTAATGATAAAGACGTTTTCATACAAGAATATACAAATTCTTCAAAAGGGTGATACTCCGTCTGTGTTGATTCTGAGCGGCATGCATGGAGATGAATCTGATGTTATACAACCCGTGACACGTTACCTTTATACCCATGCCGGGCACATACCAGACTTTATATACATACCCGAGGTTAGCCCGTCAGCGATTACGGCAAAAACAAGACTGAATAAACAGGGACACGACATAAATCGATGCTTTGTAGACTCAACTACTGATCTTGAAGCTCAAGAACTTATGAAATTTTTACAACATGTTCATTTCCATATGAGTTTGGATTTTCATGAGGATAACGAACATCGAAACGCCTTTTATTTTTATGATACAGGGGAAATGCACACAGATGAATTAGACCAGTTTAGATCTGATATTCAGAACTGTGAGTTTGAATTATATTCCGGAATAGATGACCCTGAAGATCCTCATTTGGGGTGTGTGGTAGATAAAGGATATGTAAGTCATGGACACGAAAAAGATTCACATGCATCCGGTTTTCTTACAAAGTGGATGTCGAAATATGACATCGTTCGCCGGTCATTTACGTTTGAAATTCCGGGCCAGGCACAATTGCAGCGCAAAAAACTTCTTATTGAAACTATATTTACCTACTTTTTTGATTCTAACTTCATGGTACAATAAGATATTCGGGATGTAGTTCAGTTGGCTAGAATGCACGCTTTGGGAGCGTGAGGTCGAGAGTTCGAGTCTCTCCATCCCGACATACGAATAGTTTATTCTGTTTCCATTCGCCTCAACGTGCATATGCTGACATTTTTGAACTCATATAAGCCTCTTATAGATTCATTTATTACCGAATTACTTCTATCAAAGGCAACCGAAGGATTGCAGATAAACTCATGGCAAACCGATGTATATAGAAGAATATCTGATTTTGCAAAAAATGGAAAAACTATCCGAGGTTCACTGGTATTATGGTCAATCGAACGCTTTGGTGGATCAATATCAAAATCTGACATAGCTATTGCTGCAGCATTTGAACTTATTCATAGTGGTTTTTTAATTCATGATGACATCATGGACAACGATCGTCAGAGACGAGGTGGAAAAACTATATTTGCTCAATATGAGGATGTTGCAACAAATATGCAAATTGAACAAACAGAAGCATTTGGAAAAAGTTTAGCTCTGTGTGCTGGAGATTTAGCAATATTTCTTGGGATGGAATGTTTATCCAATGTATCTGAAAATTCACAACTATATCGGACGATAGTGAATGAATTTGCGTCTGTATGTATTGCCCAGATGCAGGATGTATCCTTTGGCATGTCACACGCAATTCCATCCGTAGAGGATGTATTATCCATGTATACATATAAAACAGCCAAATATACGATCTCTCTTCCTATCCTCGCGGGTGCTCGCATAGCAGGTGTACCTTCTGAACAAATTTCGATCATTGAGTCTATTGGTACTGATATGGGACTATTGTTTCAGCTTACAGATGATGTACTTAATTTATTCGGTGATTCGTCGAAATCGGGAAAATCTGTCGGTTCTGACCTTCGTGAAGAAAAGAAAACATACGCGTATGTCATGCTTATGAATGCACTGTCAGCATCAGAGCGGGAGGCGCTAAAAAAGCAGAAAGACCCTGAATCTAGAACTGCATTACTCTATACCTATATGAATACGTACAATATACGGTCAGTAGTCACACGCAAAATAGAAGAATTATATAGGCATATTTGTAGTTTGATTCAACAATTATCGGCATCTGATATAGTAAAAAAAGAATTGTTGCAATTCACAGTATTTTTGAAGCAGAGAACAGTGTAACTATATGAAAATCAATCCTATGATTGGGTGGCTGGTAGTCGTTGGCTTGGTGGGCACGTTTGCGTTCTATATTAGGCACCCCCTCTCTGCCACTGTTACCATAAAAAATATACGATATACTGTTGAAGTTGCTGCAACGCCACAAGAAAAGGAATTGGGATTAGGGGGAAGAGATTCTCTAAAACCACTTCATGGAATGATATTCCCGTATGATCATTCAGAGCGGTTTTCCTACTGGATGAAGGGCATGCGTTTTCCTATAGACATTATATGGATTCGGGATCTTCGTATTGTGGATATTTCGAAAAACGTTCCTGTCTCCTCTGATGGTACATTACCGGTTTATGCGCCCCGCGAGCCGGTGAATTTGGTATTGGAAGTTGTAGCCGGTGAATCTGAACGTAATGGTTTTCAGATAGGGGATACTGTAACCGTTAAAAACTGACGAGATAATCTCGTTTCTTGTGGCGCTCCCAGCAGGAATCGAACCTGCATCGCATCCTTAGAAGGGACGTGTTCTATCCGTTGAACTATAGGAGCATATGTGTATTATACAACATTATTATCGTGCATAGGCCTTAATCTCTTGCTTTTTTCCAGAACTGTAATATCTTTTTTTTCTTTTCTTCTTTTTTTGCTATAGAGATCAATTTTCGTTCAACTAGAATATTCCATTCACGCAATCCCACTTGATCTATGATTACATCATCTGCAATACCTTGAGTGCGAAGGCGATGTACAGTATTTCTGAGAGCAAACACATCTAAAAATAAGTCTTCCTCTGCTTTCTCGATAGGACCATATATTTCTTCATGCACCCGCTGATTTGTTTGAAGATCCTCTTCGCGCTTTTTTGCATGACTTGATCTTGATGGCTTAGGTGAATCTTCTTTTGGATATAATTCTTTGTATGCATCTTCACCTATGATGGGAGGTATATCTGATTCTTTCACATCTTGTATATCACGAAGTAGCTCAGCATGTTCTTTGAGGGATCGTAGATTTGTTGTTGAGGATTTTTCTCCCATTTTAATATATATCATGCAATATCACAGCATGGTTGGAGTTTGGTATACATTTCAAAAAATTGATATTTTGAGCGGATGAAGGGAATCGAACCCTCGTCATCAGTTTGGAAAACTGACGCTCTACCATTGAGCTACACCCGCATAACTGTCATAATTATATCATGAAGACTTTTGTGTTGTCTTTAGTATTTTTGCTTGCGCTCCTCTCCATTCCCGTGAACGTATCTGCTGTGTATGACCCATTAAGCGTGCCTAATAATCCATATGGCATGCATATTGTTGACTTTAATGATATTTCAGAGTTACCGGATGTGATTAACTCATCCGGTGGAGATTGGGGATATGTAACATTTGTGATCTCAGATAGAGATATGGACCGATCAAAGATTCAACGTCTCTTTGATCAGATGAGGAGATTTCATCTTATACCAATTGTTCGTTTAGCCACACATCCTGACGGAGCCTTATGGGTAAAACCATCTTCAGATTCATATGATTCTATCGTTTCATTTCTTTCTTCCTTACATTGGCCGATTGAAAACAGATATGTAATTTTATATAACGAACCAAACCATGCGAACGAATGGGGTGGAAGCATTGATCCTGAAGGATATGCTAAAACTGTTGTAACGCTCGGTAAAAAACTAAAAGAATCATCTTCGGATTTCTTTATTCTCCCTGCAGGATTAGACGTTTCCGCTGCTTCTGACGGACTATCACTTTCTGCTTCTGAATATCTGAAACGCATGGTACAGGCTGAACCTGAACTATTACATACAATAGATGGTTGGACATCACACTCATATCCAAACCCTGCGTTTTCAGGATCACCGTATGCGACAGGGCGCGGGACTCTCCGAAGTTTTGAATGGGAGTTATCATATTTAGAATCTTTGGGATTTTCTAAAAAACTTCCTGTGTTTATAACAGAAACAGGATGGATACATGCGGAGGGCGTGTCTACGCATTTTGGGGCATTTTCATCTGATGGTGTGAGTAAAAATATTGCAATAGCAGCTCAAAATGCATGGAAAGATCAGAGAATTGCTGCTATCACTCCTTTTGTATTTAATTATCAGAGTTTTCCATTTGATGGTTTTTCTTGGAAAACGGTTGGGAATACGTCACTCTATTCGTTTGCCGAAAGTTATAAACAGATACCCAAAAAATCAGGTGAACCTCAACAACGTGAATCATATGAGTTTGAATCACCTCTTATTCCTGAACGTCTTATAGCAAACTCCTCGTATCATTTAACCGCAACAATAAAAAATCTTGGGCAGGGGATTATTGATGAGACAGATGGATATAGTATTCAGATACACCAACAAGGAGATTCTCTTGGATTTCTTTTTGATCCGATTCCGACCGTTGAACCATTTTCCTCCGGAGAAATTTCTTTGCATCTGCGAACACCCAAAACGGTTGGTACATATCCTATTCAATTAAGCCTCAGACACCACGCCAAAGAAATACCCCTACAGGCGATCCAGCTTACAATCGCGCCTCCACCATCAATTACAATACAAGCTCCATTGGGATGGAAACGCGCACAACAGGCTGTTGAAGCAACCGTTTTAATTTATGACACGCATGAACTTATACATAAATTCAGTGGGTTAACGATAACAAATGGAGAACTTTCCATTCGAGAAATCCCGGGAATTATTCCTGGGAAAAAGTATCGTGTTGTTCTGCTTGTTCCATCATATCTGCCCCGACAGGCAATCGTAACATTACAGGAGAAGCAAACGACAGTAGTAATGAAACGCTTATATCCGTTTGATTTAAATAAAGATGGGGCACTAACAATTGAAGATCTAAGCGCTCTTCTCTATACAAAACCTCTTGTGTTATTTAATTTGTTTTTTGGCAAGTAAGATTGGATCTTCTTTCCAAACTGACCGATTGTACGGTATAATAAACATAATTGGTGACCGTAGCACAACGGTAGTGCACCAGCTTGTGGAGCTGGGCGTTGCGGGTTCGAATCCCGTCGGTCACCCCAAAGTGGATTTTGCGAATCGAAATTGTACATTTGGCCCTTTGTAGCAATCCTTTCTTCGGGTTCGAACTTTGTAATTGACTGTTTTAGCATATTTGACGCCTCCACTATGGTCTTGTATGGCTCCGGCCAGTCATAACGCACTAACTTATTATTAATTGTCAGGTGCAAACCAAGCGAGTACATCATTTCTATTTTCTCGTCGTTGGTGCCTGAATGTAGAATCTCCTGGCAATCTCGTGCAACGTTCAAAGACTTTTCAGCTGTTTCCATCCATGAAAGCTGTCGATTGCTCAGTGTTATAAGAGCGCCTTCGAGATTTGTTTTTTCTACCTGCAGTTCTGCTTTTTTACACTTATACTCTTCATTTGAGAATAACTCAACTTTTTAGTTTTG
>CAYSEV010000049.1:0-1119 GCA_964430295.1 uncultured Gammaproteobacteria bacterium | reverse complement strand
CTTATTTGTTAATGCATCAAGTCTTTTTGTGACATTGTAAATATTGTTTTGAATATTTCTTGTTACGACTTGTCTATCATCCTGCTCGTTTTTCGTATCCGCACGAAGTTTTTCCAACCCCCAATCTATAAACTCCTGTGGGATGGTAACATGCGATACGATCTCATCAAGCTGTTTTTCCAACTCATCTGCTCGGATAGCCGGCTGTTTACATTTATGCTTTGTGCTATTTATGCATGGATAGTAGCAAAAATATGATGACTTCTCAGGCGCAATTGTAGAGCACTTTGGGCACTGTGTATTTGTCATTGCATTGTATTTATGGTGACACTTCATGCAGATCTTTCTGTAGCGTTCATAGGCTGTTACAGAGCCTCCACAATCACACTGTAAGAATCCTTTGAAAGCAAATACACGTTTATATACTCCTTGAAAACCACGAACCCCAAGTATTCCTTGAGCCTTGTTGTATTCGTCCAGAGTGATCATTGGAGTATGATTTCCTTGATGAATCTCTCCTGCGTAATAATACTTCCCGGTGTAGAAGATATTTCGAAATATATCGTACGAACGTGATCTTGAAATTACCTTTCCCTTCTTATGCCGTAGTCCCCATTCATCCGTAGCGATTTGAACAATACGAGGAGGACTGTATTGACCTGTGAGAAGTAAATCCCACATTTTCTTAACTAATCCAAATCGTGCAGGATCTACCTGGATATCTCGAAGTCCCTGTTTCTTTGACGTATCATTTACATATCCAATAGGAGCATAAATTGGAGCATCACCGCTGGTAATTTTGTCTTTTAAACCGCGCTTCGTACTTTTACCAAGATCTGTCACAAATTGATTTGCCATTGCAAATTCAACGTACATGAGTAAAACATCATTTTTGTCATATGTTTTTGATGGTGTAATAATCTTGAGACCCCTATCCTGAACCAGCCATATAATCAGGCCGCCATCTACTGAATTTCTTGCAAGTCGGTTGAGTGCCCAACATACGATATTGTTCGCTTTGCCTTGTTGTAGAAGCGCACACATCTCATTGAATTTAATTCTACCCGGTGACTTAGCCGATTTTTTCTCATCAAAATTTGCAATAATATTGAGCTTGTC
>CAYSEV010000048.1:0-10294 GCA_964430295.1 uncultured Gammaproteobacteria bacterium | reverse complement strand
GGAAAGGGGAGATATGAGTGCCGCGAAGAGCGGAATTGATATCTCCCCTTTGTGTCTTCATCTTTGAAAAAACCTACGGAAAGGAGGTTTAACATCATGCGAAGAAATCCCGTCATTGAGTTTTTGGCAAAAATGGCAACGCTGTTTGCCGCAATTGCAATTGCCCTGACGTTCGTTCCCGGAATTGCTGTGTGGATAAATACGCTACTTCGTGGCGTATACATAGCGACATCCGTGGGCGCTCTGCTGGGCATCCGATGGTTCGTGTATCGGAAGGGATTTGGTAATCGTGATGAACAGAATATGTGGATGGTGCTGTGCTATGCCAACATTTTTGTTCACATGTTTGCCCTTGTGACCCGCGAGAAATCGTTGTGGTCACTCATCCCAATTGCACTTGGAATAGCTTGCCTGTTCCCATTGAGTCGGTTCCTGTTTGAGAACCGGCGTAACCGCTAAACGGATTGTTTGGGAGAAATAATCCGTGCCAGAGGAGAAAAGGGTAATACAGGAGGTGTTACCCTTCATCCTATCTTTTTGTTTTTTCGCGCATGTGGTTGTCTTGTTTTTCCTCGCAATTTGCATGTTTCCTCTGAATCTGCCTATGATAGATCTATGGAAACATTTTTTGGCAGTGCATTTCTTGTGGTTATCGTTCTTCAGATCATCTTGATCTATGTGTATATCCGTAGGTCTGTAGAGCCTCACCGTGATATTCTTCTGGAACAGGGGAAAGTAAAAACTAATAGTTTACTTCATCGCGCTGTCCAGCAAGCCAACAAAATCCTTGTCACCGCAGAGCTTAAAGGCATTCACCTGATCTCCAAGCAGAAGATGACGGGTGGGGAACTCACCAAACAGTTTCAGACCCATCTGGCAGCAGTGGAAAAGGCGTTGAGTGACCAGTTAATCCGCAATACCGAGCATGCAGAGCAAACATACGAAGAATTCATCAAAAAGGCCGAGAAAGCCATTACAGAGCACGTAAAGGCCAATGAAAAAATGCTGTCGGACAAATCAAACGTGATGGTGGAAAAAACATCGGAAATGTTAGGCGTATTTACCAAAGAACTGGAAGAAAAAGTAAAGGCGGATATAGAGAAAAAGATGGTTGAAGCCACCAATGAGATTGAACAGTATAAACTGACGCGCATTCGTGTGATCGATGAGCGCATTGTGGATGTGCTTGAAGAAGTGTTGCAGGTGGTACTGGAGAAAAAACTGTCGCTGGCTGATCAAAGTGACCTTGTCTATAAAGCATTAGAACAAGCAAAACGGGAACATGCATTTACAAGTGAAAAGTTACAAGGGAAAAGTTAAAAGTAGAAAGTAAAAAGGTAACTGTTAACCGAGAAATGACCAAAGAAAAATTGCTTGAAACCATCCTTTCAACATCCTACACAAAAGTAGATGCACACCGGCGTATACGATTGTGGCGGGAATTTTTGGAACAGAAGTTTTTCGGCAAGGGCAAAAAACTACCGCTCTTGGAGTACCTCAAAAAGCATGAAAGCAGTGTCGCAGATATTGAAGCCATCGATGAATGGGGAGACGGGTTTTATGATTCATTTACAAAAGACAGCGCATATGAATTGACTGATATTCTTACTGAATCACTCAAAAGCCTCAATCTTATCTCTATCTACATACCGTTTGAGGCCACTGATGATGATCACAAGCGCTTCGGGCAGTGGGTACGGACGAATATAGACAAATATGCTCTCATTGAAATTCATGTCGATACTCAGGTGTTTGGCGGATGTGCAGTATCGGTAGACGGACGGTACTATGATTTCAGCTTACGCCACCGGTTGGAAGGGCATACGCAGGATATACATGGAATTTTGGAAAAGTATGTTGGGATGTAGAGATCTGACATCTAGTTGAGGGAGTGTGACTCAAAGTCTTGTGTCTTTTCCGGATTCCTTGTCGGGCCTACATTGTCAGGCTGTGGCAGAACTTATACAGTCTAATCGTTCACTTTTTTATTTCTTCAGTATGCGTTGAGTCGAGAAATTTTACTCTAACTTCTTGTATAAACTGCAGGTATTTGATATACTACAGGACATGAATTGGACAGAAGTAGGGAAAACAGTGGTGGAAGCAGCCAATACTCTTTTTAGCACCAGTGTCTTAGTGCAGTTGCCTGGTCGGGGAGCTGAAAGGCCGTCACCTGTATGTACTGAAGAAGTGGGAATCATATCCGGTCATATTGCCCCTGCAGAAGCACCACAAGAAACACAGGGGTAAGGAAATCTTATAGGTGCCTATTCTTCTTTCACAATTTTACTCGTGATGATTGTTGAGTCTTCGGATTTGACGATAAGATATTGAACAATAGCCTTATCGCCCTCTCGCAGAAAGTTTACACAGGAAACCGGAAGAGCCTGGTTCAGGTTCTTTTCCAGGCTTGTAATGGTATTACAGGTGGAAAGTCCTGATGCGGATTCTTTGGTAAAGCTCGCACCCGGTGGCAACTGAATAGTCCATGTTGTGATGCCGGTATCTTTTATTTTTGGATCGTCTGAGGTGGTATTTGTGAAGGTAAATGTATTGGATGTGTAGTTAACGGCTCCTACAGTCCCCATGATAGCCTGTCGTAGGTCTATGGATGCTTGTGTTGATGTGGCTGTATTTTTGAGCATATAAAACGCTCCGCCACCGATAACAGCGAGCATGAAAACAGCCACGGTGACACCCTTGACGATGCTTTGTATGGTTGATTTAACCGTACCTTGATTCATGGCTGTTGCAGGATCCATTTGAACCTGAGATGAACTGGAACCAAACTGACTTGCGCGGTATGAAGGAAGCGAAAATATAGAATCTTCAGGAGGTGCGGTATTGTCTATTGGCATACGGTTTTAGTGTAGAGAATGAACTCTGTCATGTCAAATTATGTAGTTTAGTGATATTTGTGCGTAGTATTATCCTATAGAAGTATATTTTATGGTATAATCGTGCGTATGACCGAGGCTATTTCACATCGTTCATTTGCAGCAGCTGAGGCTGCTATGTATGCCCGATTTCAGGCAGGGAGGTTTTCCATCGCACACGAAACGCTAACAGGAGGGATGGAAGCCGGGATGGCGGAGCACATAGAACAGCTGTGCTTCAATACATATGGAATTTTAACTGAGAGAATAGGCCTCAATCCTGATACCGTAGGCCCGATACTTGATGGTGGATCTGTCATACTTGAAGGAGAGGATAGAGCAATTTTTTTGAATCACCTTACGATGGCGTTTGATGTGGAACGACTGGCCAGGGAACATATGTCGCCTGAACATACGGATCCATTTCTCGCATCCTGGAGTCACTTCCTGGATATAGCAAAAGTTGAGATTCATGGCCCTGTTGTCAGAATAGAGCTGGATTCGAGAGCTCGCGACAGCATAGATTCGCTGCACTATAAATCATTTGCAGGGATGGTAGCCAGCATTCCATTACAGCCATGGCCATATGACGGGACATTTGATGCAGATTTGCGATATGGTCGAATCCCAATTCCCTGTATATACGTAGATGTAGATGAAGCAAAAAAGTGGAAAACAGATGCAGAACCACAAGAAGTTGATTTGCATGAATGGCAGCATATATTCGATAGGGCCCGGACAAACATGCTTGTTCGAATGAAGCATCCTGAGGTTTCCTCTGATGAATATACTCCCGTAGAACGAAGAATTATCCGTGCGTTATCTAAAAAAATTTTTAACCCGAAAGAACTGGCGTCTACGCTAAACTATCTGGAAGAGATTGAACATGAATTTATCAAAGGAGAGCTTCCAAAAATTACCTTTACCCCAGCATATGTAGAGAGTGCACTGTTAACGTTGCAGCATGAAGTGTGTGCCGGTATAGCAGGAAGGATAACAGAGGGATATTTTCATATCCGTACCATGGACGGCAGATCTGATATTGCTGACGATATCACAAAAACATATCTTCCATTTTTAGGGTCAGAACGATTCATGCACATGCTTAGTGAAATTTCTCATGATACGATCAGAGGTCATTATTGGTACTATCCCGGCCATGACTATAAACTGGTTGAATGGCTCAAACAGTTTAACCTGCAGATTCCTGAGTATGAAAAACGCGCGGAGTGGGGAGATTTTGTCATTTCCGTTTATCTGAATCCGGAAGGAGACATAGCACAGATACGAAATAAAGCAAAAAGCCTGGTTACAAAAGCACTCTATGCATTTCGGGATCTGCAGGAATTGCGGGGAGGCGCTCAGGCCGCACTGTTTGAACTATCTG
This sequence comes from uncultured Gammaproteobacteria bacterium, assembly GCA_964430295.1. Lineage (GTDB taxonomy): Bacteria > Patescibacteriota > Microgenomatia > UBA10105 > UBA927 > CAYGFH01. Next base: position 6,031 of record CAYSEV010000048.1, on the reverse strand, counting down.
ATATTCCGATCTCTGATTGGTCTCGATATGTTCGCAGACAAGTGGAGATAGAAGAAAACAAACTGCGTTAGATGTTGGTATCGTATAGTTCTTTCAGGATTTTACGAACATATAGAGTGTTTAGATAGATCTTTTATTTCTTTGCTATCATGTACCGTTACCTGTCTCGCCGACGAGGCGGGCATGATAGCAGATGTGTTCATCTATAGTTATTAGAACAAGCGTCTGGATGATACTTCATTTCCTCAGAACACAACGTGTTATGTGCTGGGGAAAGCATGCAGCAAACTGGGAAAGGGTTGGCTGCATGCCATGGTTCAGAGAGACTTATGGAGCAGGGACGATTGCGGTGGCGGTGGCGCCTGGGAAGACAGGGGATGTGGACTGCGTCCACTGGATACTGCTGTACCCGAGAACGTCATCCCATGTCGTCAAATACCGCACCGTATCGGCACCGAAATTGGTCTGCTGGATTTCCCAGTACTCCTGAAGGAGTAGCCCATGGGTTTCCAAAACTGCGGTGGATGAGTTGTTGATGAAGTAATACCCATCAACACGTTCAGGTTCGCACCACGGTTGGTCGGCAAATGGTCGGTTTTCCTCCTTCAGATAGACGTAGGTCTCATTCTGGTAGGGGGCGGCGCATGTGATGATGACGTAGCCAGGGTTGTTGTTGGACCAGAACTCAGCGAGATTGCTGTTTCCTGACCAATCCTGGACCTGGACCCGCTGGATGTAACTCGCAAGTTCACGACCTTGCACTGTCCAACTGACGTTCGGAGCGACTTCCTGTCCGCCGACTATCCATTGATGCCAGTCTACCTCAGTGGGGCGGATGGTGATGGCAAATTGCAGGGTGCTCCCATCAAACGTGAGTCTTCTGAGCGCGTCGCCGATTTTGCCAACCTCTTCGGCGGATTTGCCATCGAATTGCTGATACATCAATTTTGATGGGCGTCCTTCATATTGCTGGAAATTGACTGTCGCCATTTCCTGCGTAACAACGAACATGTCTCGATGCATCGGCTCTGAATCAGTTGTCTCGCGAACGACCAGTAAAACGTTGGTTCGTTCACTAAATTCCCAGTAGAGATAGGGATTCCCATCCAGTTGGATGGTTTCAGGATTCCACAGTTTTACGCGCTCAAGGTCGAGCGGGTCAGTTGTGGGCATGACGAAAGGCTCCGCTTCGACTGTCGCAGTAGGGGCAGGCGTAGTTGTCTGGGCGCTTCCGCCGCAGGCAAATTGCCACACCATCATGAATACGACGAACAGGGGTAAAGCATATCTTTTTAACATTTCTTTTTTACCTCCGAGCAAATCCAACGGGGGATTCACTCACTACTGGCTTTGATGGCCTTCAAAATATTTACGAATGGCTGCGGGTCACCCTACGGGTGCCTTCATATGCTATAAACATCTCGTTTCCCGCGAGATGATATTGACAATCGTTTGTCTCATTCTATTCCTCCAAACTGATAGGCATTCAAGCTGTTATACCTATATGTTTGGAGGAACAGATACCTCTCTGAATGTTAATGTGCCATTCCGATTTTCATCGGGATGATCTGTTCTTCCACGATTTCGGGCAAATCCGAAGGTGGGAGAAAGATAACCTATAATAACTAAAAAATAGGGCGTTGTCAAAATGTGTTGTTAAATAATTAACAATATAAAATATTTATGAGATCATTAGGGAAAAAGAGGTAGACTTCTTTGCATAATTGTCAGAGATATTAGCGCGGAAATAGTATAGTAAGTCTGAACCGGATTACATAAAAACGAGGCTATTTTTGAAGAATTATGCTTATTTTTCTGCTATCATGTACCGTTACATGATAGCAAAATGTATGAATAAAATTGGGGATATAGACTATTACATCGGACGAACAGTGTGGTATGGTATGTGTTGCAAACAAGAGAACACATACAACCGTTGTCGAGACACAAGAGGCGTGTCATACTAGATATCATGGTCAAACGAGCACGAGCGGCATTACAACTTGATCCACCCATCGGTCGAACCCGTGAAAAAGAAGTTGGGTACGTGATTTCTACGCAGGATTACATCGTATTCCTTGAAGGGCTTCCCAGTGTAAAAATGTACGATATTATTGTTACAAAAAATGGGGGACGTGCGCTGGTGAGCGCGCTTGAAAAAGGACATGTGGAGGCGCTTATGCTCGATACAGAACGCCCTAAGCCCGGAGATTACTTTGAATTGTCTGATATCGGGCTTCATTTACCCTTTCATGTAAATTTGTTTGGCCGTGCAATTAACCCTCTTGGTGTGCCACTGGATGGAAAGCCCGGTTTGCCTCCCGGTGGAGATCCGATTGATTTGGATAGTACTGCTCCCGGTATTGACGGCAGAGCTGTGGTTACGGAGCAGTTCTATACCGGCATTACGGTTATAGATACGCTGATTCCTGTTGGAAAAGGGCAGCGGGAACTGATTATGTGTGAACCGCGAAGCGGCAAGGAAGAATTATTTTTGGATATTATCCTCAATCAGAAAAGTCAAAACCGTATCTGTATCTATGCGGCTGTCGGAAAAAGTGAAGTGGAAATGAAACGTATGATAGAGGATCTCCATAAAGTGGGTGCGGACCCATACACAATCGTGGTGGCTGCCACATCAATTGAATCCGCTCCTATGATTATGATTACGCCTTCTATTGCATGCAGCCTGGCGGAATACTATAGAAACAAAGGTAAACATGTGCTTTTAATTGTCGATGACCTTGCAACGCAAGCCAAGTACGCACGGGAAATTTCCCTTCTTGCAGGACGTATCCCCGGGCGGGAATCGTATCCTGCGGATATCTTTTACCAGCATAGCAGTCAGGTAGAGCGGGCGGGAAATTTTAATGAGCACTACGGTGGGGGAAGTATTACCATGCTGCCTGTCATTGAAACGTATATAGAAAACTTTACGGCGCTTATTCCGACCAATGTTATGAGTATGACTGATGGGCATATTCTGATGAGTGCGGGACTCCGGGCACAGGGTATTTACCCGGCTATTGAGGTAGAGCGCAGTGTCACTCGTGTAGGACGGCAGACACAAACGTTTATCCATAAAGTACTATCTGACCGTATCCGAAGCCTGATTGCCGAGTATCATGAACTGGAACGGTACGGCCGGTTTGGCAGTGAATTGTCCGGTGAAACACAACTCAAGATCAAACGGGGGAAAATTGTAGAGGAATTGCTGAGGCAGGAAACACTGACGAGTTTGCCACCTGAAACGCAAATCATGTTTATGACGCTCGTGTTTGCAGGGTTTTTTGATAAACGTGAACTGGATACGATCCGAAGCGACAAAGTAAAGATCATTGATACGCTGAACAAAGACAAAACATATGAACCAATCGGCGCGTATATACGGGAAAAGGGTGCGACTGTGGATGAACTGATTACGAAGCTGAATGCTGTATTGGCGCCGCTGGAAAAAGTATGCACTCCTGTGAAGGGGCTGGATGGGAAGTAGGGTATGGTTTATAGTTCATGGTTCATGGTTCATAGGTAACTGATATGCCGACGATTGCGGAACTCAAATTACAGCTTGATGATGCTATAACGCTCCGACTCATTAGCAGTGCGTTTACTGAAGCGTCTGCTGCAGGGCTGCAAAAAATAAAGAAGCAGTTTGAGACCAATAAAGAGTTCTACGACGAAATTAGTCATGTGTATCATTTAGTCCGTGTCGGTGGTGAAAAGCTTCAGATAGATCCGAAACATCCGCTTCCTCCGAAGAAAAATATATCCGTGGCTATGACAAGTAATCAGCGCTTTTACGGAAATTTGAATGTGAATATTATGCGCGGATTCGTGGAGGCGGTGGAGCGCGATAAAACAGATGTGATGGTGATAGGGATGACAGGGATAGATTTTATGAAAGGGTCAGGGTTTTTGCGGCCATATCAGACCATGCAGTTTGCCAAAGATAATCCGACGACAGAGGAAATTAAATCATTTTTGGATAAAACGACTGAGTATGAAAGTATTTTTATCTATTTCCCAAAATTCGTTTCCCTTGTGACGCAATCGGTTGGGGTGATTGATATTACACAGTATATCAATACAGGGGATCCGACGCCTGAGGAAGAAATTCATATTCTCTTTGAGCCTGAATACAGTCTGATTCTGGAATTTTTCCGCAGGCAAATCCGCAATCTACTGCTTATGCACGTACTGTTGGAAGCGAGTTTGTCTCGTACGTCTGCCCGTCTTCTAACCATGAGTAGTGCGGAAGATCGGGCACGGGAAATGATGAAAACGACGCAGTCACAGCTTCGGAAAATCCAGCTATCTATCAACAACGCCCGCCTGCTTGAAACGTTTGCTGGTATCAGCAAGTGGAAGAAAAAGAAAAAAGAAATTGAAATTAAACTGGGTGAGGGGAAACGGTCGCTGCAGAAACAACGGGAGTCTGATCATGGCACGGGGGAGATTACTGTTGGAGTGGGAGAGCCGTTTGCCGTGCAGACAGAAAAAGATAATTAAACTGTCTCTATCTGAAATCAATTACATTGAACTGTATTTTATTTGATTATCGGTTTAATATATATTTCTTCAATCACGTCTTTCCAGTAATCACTAGGAGGTTGTACGATGCTTCGTGTGGATAAATCATACCTAAAGTACGGTAGGATAATATGAGGAGTTTCTATAACAGGATCTCCTGTTGTAAGGTATGAATGATATTGCTTTATATATGCGTCATCTGTATTCGGAATACTATCTGCTACACCAATCGCACTCATTGGGCCAATGAGTGCGGTTGTAGTCCCATACTTATCTCTCCACATACGTATTGTTTGGCCCTGTTCGAGAACTTCTAGTATATAGTGAGCATGCACGCTTGTTCCTTCAATATAAACAAGGCTTCCTCTTTGGAGGCTTGTAAGATGTACTGATTGAACCGGTTTAAATCCTAAACGTACTTGATCATTCCCTAGATACATGGGACGATCCATCCGTGGATCAGGTGTCCAAACGCTTAAATCTGGATGTTCCCATTGCTCTCTACTTATCCGTTCTATTTGGGATTTGATAGATGCTGTTTGTGCTTCCTCAGTAGGTTCAATAGCCATTACTACCTGTGATTCTGACATATGCACAAGAAATCATATCATATGTGTTCCATTAAAAATTGTTCGTTATGTAATGTCTGATCATTTGATATCGCGTAATAGTTTTTGAAATGGCATTAACGTTCTATTAGGTAGGGAATATGCATTGTCAGTAAAACAAAACCCCCTTTGATACCTGAAAAAACAGACAGCGACCTGCTGTGCTCTCTGGTTTTCGGTATCTATCAGCCGTGAAGCTGAAAGGGGGTTCTGCTCTTATCCCGGCCAAGGGATTTACGGATACGTTCCGTATTGCCATCCTGTGGAAGACGGTTTTACGAGAACGACAATAGAGTCGGTGTTGGGGCCACCGATGTTGAGCAGCCACGCGGCTGCGGGATAATCATACTCAACTGACAGAGTCCCATCGTCGGCGATCACTTTCTTTGCCGTGATGGTCAATTTCTTGCCGAGGGGCGATGTCGCATGTAACGTCTTATCCTCAGAAACTGAGAGACGCCAACCATTGGCATCAGTCGATTCACCTACAGGCTTCCAATCCGCGTTTGATGGGGGCCAATTTGCAAAGCTCATCACGCCGACAGGGTAGGCAACATGGCTTGCCACAATTTGCCCGCTTTGACAATCATAGTAGACATGCCAATTAGCGAACTGGACATACACGACGCCGATGGAACAGGCGAATTTCGCAGGCTCGTAGCCAGTCGCGCTCACCGTATTGTCTTCCTTCCAGAAGACAACGCGGATTTTTCCGCCTTCAAGGTAAACTGCACTGCCTTCCGCCTCGATAGCTGTGGTGGCATCAGAGGGCATCTGGACTTGGGAAAGGTCCAATACCACAGGAACGAACTTGACGACATCCAGCGTTGGAGCTGGACTGCATCCCCACAGGATACTTAACGTTGCGATGATGGGCAGGGCCCATCTGATAA
>CAYSEV010000047.1:0-10296 GCA_964430295.1 uncultured Gammaproteobacteria bacterium | reverse complement strand
GCGTAGGATCATAGACATTTCTGCCGTCAAATAATACTGGATGTTTACACTTTTTTGCAAGATTAGACAGATCCAGTTGTCTGAATTCATTCCATTCTGTGACAACCACAACAGCATCAGCGGCATCGGCTGCTTCAAATGAGCTTTGTGCGTACTCCACACCTTCAGGCAGAACGCGTTTGGCATTTTCCATCGCAACAGGATCGTATGCAGTAATCTTTGCACCTGACTCCAGTAAAGCCTTAATAATACGTATAGATGGCGCATCACGCATATCATCTGTATTTGGTTTAAATGAAAGGCCAAGTATGGCAATTTTTTTACCTTTTAGATTATTTGAGAAATGGGTGTGAATCTTTTCTATAAAATGTTCTGTTGCCTGTTTATTTATCTCATCTACAGCCTTGAGCAATTTGAATTCATACCCGTGTTCCTCTGATATCGCGATGAGTGCCTTCACATCTTTTGGAAAGCAACTGCCACCATACCCTACACCGGGGTATAAGAAACTGCGCCCAAGTCGTTTATCCAATCCCACACCTTCAAGAACTTGTTCTACATCCGCTCCAACTTTTTCTGAAATAAACGCAATTGCGTTCGCAAATGAAATTTTTGTTGAAAGCAATGAATTACTGGAGTATTTAATAAGTTCCGCTGTCTCTACATTTGATAGTACCAACTTGCCGCCAATGGGCTTATGAAGCTCGGATAACAATTCTTTGGCTTTTTCGGATGTCGTACCGATAACGACACGTTCGGGATGTAGGGTATCATCAATTGCTGTTCCTTCACGTAAAAATTCAGGACATGAAGCTATATCAAATGTCGCACCCTCAGGTTTATGTGCCTTAAGAATCTCACCTACCTTTTGATTTGTACCAGGGGGCACTGTGCTCTTTGTAACCACGATTTTATATCCGGATAGGTTTGTAGCAATGCTTTTTGCGGCTTCAAATACATTCGTCAAATTTGCCTCACCTGTAGGCATAGGTGGTGTACCTACAGCTATAAAAATAATCGATGATGGGGTGACAGCTTCTTTGTAATCAAGTGTGAAAAGCAAACGTCCGGAGTCAACATTTCGTTTAACAAGCTCTGCCAATCCCGGTTCAAAAAATGGAGCTATACCCTGTTTTAGTTTATCTATTTTTTCTTTCGTTCTCCCAACAACCCATACAGTATTTCCCAGATCAGCGAATACTGCTGCCGTAACTAAACCGACGTATCCATGACCCACAAATGTTATAACCATAATATAAAAAGAAATACGGACGCTTCACAATACCGCATGCGTCCCTCCGCATTATAGTATCATACTTTTCACTCGTTTGCTTTTGATTCTTGAGCCTTAACTTCTCGTAAACCTTCTTCAAAAGTATGAGGATGGATCCCGAGAGAGATAATTTTTTGCTGTGTAAGTACTGCTTGTTTTGGAGCTGGTGCACGATTTTTAAACATCTCGTTAAATGTTGTTTTCTGTACAAGGGCCGTATCACAACCAAACACCTGCGCAATTTGAAGTGCAGCATCATAGGGTGAAAGTTCTTTTGCACCAACAACATGGTATATACCGCTACATGACGTATTTACCAATGTATTTACAGCTTGCGCTAAATCATCGATGAACGTTGGAACAAACAGTGAATCAGCAGGCGCGGTTATACCCAAGCCCTGTTCTAGCCGCTCCAGCATTTTATGTACAAAATCTTTTTTCCCAACCGGATGGGCTCTATAAGGATTTGAAATGCGTACAACAAGCCCATTTTTCCCTAATGTAAGAACCCGTTTTGCACCCTCTGTTTTAGTTTTTGCATACCATCCTTGAGGATTTGGTGTGCTCTCTTCTGTATATGGTCCGGATTCTCCATCGAAGGCGTAATCAGTATCGATATATAATAATTTTTTATTGTATTTCATGCAATTTTCAACTATATATTCAGTTGCAAGCACGTTCACTTTCCATGCGGCACTTTCCTGATGTAAATCTTTTTCTTTTTCAGCTCCCTGCACATCAGTATAGGCTGCAAGATGAAACACCCAATCTGCATCTGACGAGGCAAAATAAGAATCCACATTATCTTTATTGGTAATATCGACTCCTGTCTCCAAACTCAGATTTTGGAATGTCATTGACGAAGAAAGCAGTTCCATAAGTCGTGACCCGACAAGTCCAGACAGTCCTGTTCCTAATATATTCATGATTTACCTCCGTACTGTTTTTTATAATACTGTGCATACTCTCCACTTTTTATGTGTTTCCACCATGACTCATTTGCTTTATACCATTCAACTGTATGTGCCAAATACGTATCAACATCATGTTTTGGGGACCAACCAAGTTGTGTGTTGATTTTTGTCCAATCAATTGCATATCGCCTATCATGCCCTGGTCGATCTGTCACGTATTCTATACGTGATTCATCCAGTTTCATGTATGCAAGTATTTTCTTTACCAGAGTAATATTATCCAAATCTTCTGACATTCCACCAATACAGTACGTTTCACCAATGGTTCCTTTTTCTAAAATAGCATCAATGGCTCTGCAATGATCCTCAACGTAGAGCCAATCCCGAACATTTTTTCCATCACCATATACAGGTATTTTTTTACCTTCTAATACATTCGTAATTGCAAGCGGAATTAATTTTTCAGGGAAATGATATGGTCCAAAATTATTGGAGCAGTTGGATATAGTTATGGGAAGACCATATGTATGAAAATATGCTCTGACTAAATGATCTGAACTTGCTTTACTTGCCGAATAGGGACTTCTTGGATCATACGGAGTATTTTCGTTGAACTTTTCACTACTGCCAAGTTCCAAAGAACCAAATACTTCATCAGTTGAAATATGGTGAAATCTTTTTATATTATGACGAAGGGCTGCATCAAGAAGTACCTGTGTACCAACAATATTAGTCTGAATGAATGGTGACGGTTCTGAAATAGATCTATCAACATGGCTCTCTGCAGCAAAGTGAACAATAACATCAATGCCCTTCACCGCCGCATCCATAGCTTCCCGATCTGTGATATCAGCATGAATAAAGCGATAGTTCGGATTTGAAGAAACAGAAACGAGATTTTCCAAGTTTCCAGCGTAGGTAAGGGCATCTACATTTACAACGCTGTCTTCCGGATGTGTCTTTATCCAGTACAAAATGAAATTCGATCCGATAAAACCGGCTCCGCCTGTGACGAGAAGCTTCATAGTTATGTAATATTTTTATTGGTAATTGGCATGCCGTCTACCCAATCATATCCAATTTCAGCATCATTATATGGAATTCTTCCTTCTTCATCTTTTGAATAAATCCCACTTGTCACGTATACAAGATCAGCAGGACCTTTCATGACTTTTAACCCATGTGCCACTCCATGTGGAATTTTTAACACCAAATTGGGTCCTTCAGGCACATTCAACATGAATTCATTCAATTCCTTATACGTTGGTGATTCAGGTCGCGCATCATAGACGACAGCCTTCACAACTCCTTGTGCTACGTACCACCAATCTATTTGCGTTTTATGGATATGCCAGGCCTTTACGACTCCCTGATGCATAAATGAATGCGACACCTGCGCGAACCCTTCCGCAAAAAACTCATCTGTTTTTCGTATCATTTCCTCAAAAAAACCACGTTCGTCAGGATGTCTGATTAACTCTTTTATTTTCACTCCGTCAATCATAATTCCCCTTTCTTCACTTTTTCAGCGACATTTGTGTTTGCAAATAATAATTCATCGTATGATGTTCCAGCATCAACCCACCAATCAATAACCTGACATGACAATGAACCTTCTTTCAAATAACAATTATTCAGATCAGTGACTTCCAATTCCTGTCTGCCAGACGGTTTGAGGGTTCTGATGTAATCAAACACTTTGCTGTCATACATGTATATGCCCGTTTGAGCAATATCGGATTTCGGATTTTCAGGTTTTTCTTCAATGGACAACACATGGCCATCCGCATTCATTTCGATGACACCATATTGCTTTGAGTCAGTATCCCGATGTACACCAAAAATCATTGCACCCTTTTTTGCTGCATCCATTTTTTCTACAGCGCTTCTGAGATCAAAACTGAATATATTATCCCCTAAAATCACCAAAATCGGTTCATCATGCGCAAATTCTTCGGCCAGGGATATTGCCTGAGCGATTCCACCTTTTGGATTTTTTTGGATGGCATAATATAGTTTCAGATTAAATGCCTCTCCTGCTCCAAGAAGATTTGCGAAATGACCTGCGTGATCCGGTGCAGTAGAAAGCAGTACTTCTGTAACTCCTGCTTTTTTCATAGCTTCGAGAGGATAATAAATCATGGGTTTGTTATATATGGGCAACAAATGCTTGTTTGTAACAAGCGTAAGAGGCTGAAGCCTTGTTGCCATACCACCGGCGAGAATTACACCTTTCATATATATTTCCTTTCCGTCTGTTAAGACTTAATCACTGTTGAGAGTAGTACAATTGCGATTGCACCGATAAGCAGATATTCTATCACAATTTTCTTATGAAGACTGTGATCCATATAATGGTGAATAATCCCCCATAGCACATATGACACAGAAGTGACGATCCCTATCATAAGTTGTAGAAACGGATTTTCCTTAACCATAAAGAACGATATAACCCCACCCATGAGAATGAGCACCAATACAATATAATGAAGCATGACATGCCGTTTCATAATAATGCCCCCCTACCAATCGAACCTGCGAGTAACACAATAGCACTTAAAAATAAGAAATGTGCAATATTATGCCCTGCCACTCGAACAACTTTTTTCTTTGATACAACCCAAGCATCCAGCAGTAATACACCCAAAAGAACACCTGCAAAAACAAAAACGATATCGCGAGTCAACGTCGGAATATTTACTAATGGATTTTGTATAACACGTTCGAACGGGTTGGTCGACCCTGCAACAATAGCTGCGGGAGTTGAAGGCGCCTGTGCATACATTGGGGAGGGCGCATCTGTAACTTGTGGTTCTGTTGTTGCAGGCTTTTCCGTAGCCAATGCTTTTTCCACCAGAACAGGAGCTTTATTTGTATTCGGATTTACGGCTATATCAGATGTTGATGTACCAAACATTTGAACAACAAGAGTAGTCTCTTCACCATTTAACTTACCGTTCACAACGGCAAAACCTATCTCTTTATAGCTGGGTTTTATAATATTTGCCCAATGTGTTGGGGAAGCTTTCCATGCGGCAACGACAGATTGACTGTTCGAAAAGTTTTTTGCCAAATTTTCCCCTGCAACAACATACTTATATCCTGCCCCGGATATAAAATCCCAAGGAGTCGAACCTGAAGGGCTGTTGTGTGCCCAATACCCCTTTGCAAACATATCCTGCGCCTTACGGGCTGCAGCTTCAGAAAGCTGAGAATTAAGTGTGAGCGCATTTAAACCTGCTGCAGTACGCTCTGCATTGGTAGAAGCAAGTAGTTGCTGTATATTTATATCCGTTGCGTACCCAAGGACCTCGGGCATTGCCACATGAAGACTCTTAAGACCAAAATTAAACACGGCAAATAACAATACATAGCCAAAAAGAGCATCCAAATGCAATACTTTTGATCTATGGTTATTCGATGTATGTGGTACGAACCAATGGCGAAGCACGTGTGAAACCTGCATATATCCACTATATCGTACTTTCACAAAAAAATGCTATACCCGATTAGACTTATTCTGACACCGGTTCATCTGCTGGTGCTGAAGATGTGGAATCAGCAGACGAATCATCTCCAAGCATGATGATGATAGTTGTTTCTTTCGCATCACTTGTTTTGGAAATTGAAAGCGTTCCGCTCATACCATTTTTCGAGACAGTCGTTGTAGACGTGTCACCGGAGGCAAATGTGCCTGTTTCTTTCCAACCCGCTTTTGACAATGCAGATTTATAGTAATTCGTTATGGTGTCATATGAATCTGCTGATGTAAATGTTAACCAATACCCGGCATTTTTATTTTTCTCAGCGCCGCTCATAGAACTCTGAAGCTTCATACCTGAATAAATTGGAAAATCTTTTGGAAATGTTGCCGGTATTGTCGATGATCCTATATCAATTGATGTACCGGTTTTTTTATCTGTGAAGGTCATTTTCCCTTTTTCAAGATCAGAAATATTTGTCTTAACACCTGTCTTACTTTCTATCATGTTTTGGACAATTCCAGTTCCTATTTGCTTCGCAAAGAATTTCATAACAACCGATGCGCCGATACCAATAAGGACAAGCAGGACAAGACACCCAACACCTACAAAAACCAGAGGATTCGTGGACTTTTTTGTTGTAGTATTTTTTGATTCTGCCATAGTGCCTCCTATTTAAATGTATCTATCCTTAATTGTACGTTCAGTATATAGCCTTGGCAAGATCATGTTTTCCATTTATCGGAATTGAATACAGCGTTGATAGCATATTTGCAATCGAAATTCCTACTCTGACACCGGTAAATGAGCCGGGACCCGTTACAACCTGAATATCCGAAATATCTGAAGGTGATATATTGCATTCCTGTAATAATGACTCAATCAATGGCAACGTCATTTGAGATTTTAATACGCGTGAATCTGATAATTTTTCTCTTTTTACACCATTCACTTCCAGGGCAATTTTTGTACACGTATTATCTGATGTATCAATATAGAGCGTATTCATAGCGTTATGGGAGAACGACGCTCCCCTGCCGGATAATAACATACGGATTTTTCGTACAATCTACAACCGTTGAAGCAAGACCCACCGAGCATGATCCTTCTACCACAAAGTCAACTTTCTTTAACAACTCTGGATCTAATGATTGGTACGAATATGGAGTCGGCTTGCCATGAAAATTAGCTGAAGGGCCAAGGATAGGCGTACCTGTTTGTGAAATGATTGACCTGATAGTCATATTATTGGGCATACGAAGACCTATGGTATTTCCGCCACCTCGCACTAATTGGTTCACTTTATTCGCATCACAGTCAGATATGATTGTGAGAGCACCAGGCCAGAATTCCTTCATAAACCGTATAACATCTTTGGATGGGGCAACAAAATAATCCATGGCCATCTCGACGTCGGAAACAAGTACAGGAGTTGCCTGTGTACGAGGTCGTTCGCGAATTGTGAATAACCGATCAATCGCTTGTGGTTTGTCCAATCGACATCCGATACCAAACGCAGTATCTGTGGGAAATACAATAATGCCACCATCATGTAACACGCGTACGGCCTGATCTATTTGCTGTTGAATATTATTCATATGTCTCCACAATGATAGTATGAGATCCATCCGAAAGCGAAGAGAATGTTAGATCTGTCCGCTTGGCAGGCAGTAATGACTCAAGTTTTTCCGCCCACTCTATAAGTATACAGGATCGTGTATCAGACATGAGTTCAGTCAGACCAATACCATCAAATTGTTCCTTAGACTGCATTCTGTATATATCTAAATGATACATATACCTATCCTGATATGGGGTACTATAACGTTTTGATATCAAGAATGTTGGAGATAATACTCGAGATGTAATGCCTAAACCGACCGCAAAGCCTTGAGTAAATGTTGTTTTACCGCTACCCAAATCACCGTATAAACAGAAAATTTGAGGTGTGTCTGACAAATCTAGTTGCCACGATTCACTTACACTAATACCAATTTTTTTGCCAAACTGTGCAGTTTCCTCGGCAGAATATGTGGTAATTGTTGTAGTATGTGCCATGAGAGTACGATTCCTATAGCATCAATTATAACATCGCGTGCACGTCCTTCTCTTGTTGGCGTAAATGTCTGATGAATTTCATCCGTTGCCGCATACATGACACTAATGACAAATGCGCTAAAAAACCACAGCAAAGCTCTCTCTTTGGGCTTTTCATAGCGTATAATGCGAAAGACAAGCATATAGAGGATCGCGTATTCAACAACGTGAAGAAATTTAAAAATAAAAAAGTTTATTGTTGCCTCATCTGACAATTGAACTCTAGAACGGGAGGATAGTAAAAATATAATAACCATCCATATAAGTGCAGGGGCCCATACGTATATTCGCTTCATAGTGCAAGTATATCGTATTACATTACATCCGAGAAATTTCTATATGTTTTTTCCAAGCGAATAAACCAGATAATAGTCCAAATCCTGTGGCAATAAGTAGAAGTGATATGATAATCGGTTTTGTTTGTAGTACAGCAGATTCAGTACCTATAGGCAACGATGCTATATCATCATTGGATTCTGATATCCCGAGTATAGCAGCGTTACTGGACTGTACTTCTATGCTATGCGATGGAGATATGCTCATATGTGATAGTGTCATCACAATTGTTGTGGGTGTGATGATGGCGGTCGGTGTATTACTTGGGATACTAATCGGTGTGCTTGTTGGAACAAAAGGTGTAGGAGTGTTTGATGGTGTAGGAGCAGGTGTTGGTGTATGGGTAGGACCTGTTATAGCAATAGTTTTTTCTCCCGACCATGTTGGACTGCTGCAACTCCCTGTATATCGTCCTACTTTAAAGAGATATTCACCCGGACCGTTATAATAAGCACTTCCCGTATCCGGTTTTACCTTCAACTTTCCGCTCCATGTCCCTTCATGGAGCGTCGCTGCTGAAATAACGGGATATTTTGTACACGATCCGCCTGGGGCATTTATCCAAGAACCATCAGAAACCTGAGTGAACCCAAAATAGTTACTATTTCCGGCTGTATAAAATGCTGCTCTAATATATGAATCACTGGAACAATTCTGGCACTCGAATACCAATGGCACCTCAAATTCCTGATTCTGATCAATTGTAGAGGGTACATCCTGAAGTGTTATAGAGACGGCGCGCACCTTGGGTAAGAAAACACCCAACAAAACAACTAGCCATGTGCTTACGCTCAGCACATACCGTTTCATGATCATCACATACATGCCTATCGTAATCTTTATTTGCCTCCGATGAATATCTGGCTGACAAAATGGACTAGATGAGCCTACACTCTGTAACAAAAAAACTCTGTTACATGCATATAATTATTGTACGTGCAAATATAATGACACCACACCATCGCCATGCTCTATATATTTTATCTTTATGACGCTGCTTGAACCACACGCTTGACTGGATGAATACAATGTTCCGTCTTTTGGGGCTCTGATGACAGTACTGGAGCTTGATATCATATCCATACCCGTGTGTATGCCTCCAGAATATGAATATCTCCAGGAATACGGTGTTTTTCCAAAATATTGTTCAAGTCGAATTGTGTCCTGAAGTGGCCACGACCAATTACCGCTTCCTATTGTTTTCATGCCGCCATTTTGATCATCTATGACACTCTTAGAACTCAAATATGCCGATGGATCTGTCCATGAATTATTTTTACGCATCTCAAAATGTAAATGAGCTCCTGTAGAGCATCCAGGGAATCCCGTATTACCCACGAGCGCGATAGGATCTCCTTGTTTCACTGGACCGAGAGATACGCCCTGTATAAGTGCCTGTTCTATAGCGGTTTTTTCTGCCAA
Organism: uncultured Gammaproteobacteria bacterium; assembly: GCA_964430295.1. Classification (GTDB taxonomy): domain Bacteria; phylum Patescibacteriota; class Microgenomatia; order UBA10105; family UBA927; genus CAYGFH01. Next base: position 772 of record CAYSEV010000047.1, on the reverse strand, counting down.
TGCCTGTGCGAGAAGCTTCTGATATACCGCCTCACTATTTTTGGTCTGATCGAGTAGTATTTGTTTTTCTTTTTTTTGCCTATCGAGTTCCCAAGACTGTTGTTCAAACTGAACCTTCAACGATTCATGTTGCACTTTTTTCTTTTCACGCAAATTTTTCCGTTCACTATATGTATCCTGTACGTTTTGCAGTTGTCTATAGAGTTTGGTATTTTCATCCTGAATATGAGAAAGATATTTTACCCGGCTGATAAAATCAGAGACATTTTTGCTAAATAATAGTATGCCAAATTCCGAAGACTGATCCCGCTTATATGTTTCCGGAATTCTGTGGAGTACCAATTCCAATCGTTTTGTTTTTAATAATTCCAGTCGGTCAATTTCATCATTGAGTTCACCAATTTCCGTTGATAACTTTGATATAGCATCTTTAATACTGGATAGACGCAGTGTAGTTAATGATATTTGAGATGTTATTAAATTTATCTGTTTTGATAAACTGTTTTCTGTTCCCTGCAGTTCAGTAACTTTTTTTTGCAGTTCATCTATTTTGCTTTGTGCTTCACTTGTAGATTGAGCGTGCACAATATGAGCACAAAAAAACAATACAACGACTCCAATAATAAGTGAACGGATTTTTATCATTCCTACAAAATTATATTTTTAAATATCTGCCTAATGCAACAAAGCTGCCAATTGATCCTAAGAAAAATCCTACAGAGGAAAGTATGGCAAAGAATGCAGCTAATGCACCTATAAATGGCGTTGATGT
>CAYSEV010000046.1:0-10303 GCA_964430295.1 uncultured Gammaproteobacteria bacterium | reverse complement strand
AAAGATCCGTATGATATCTGTTGTCTGCCATTTGGTACATTTGTGCGATTTCTTTCCAGACCGCCGCAAGCGTTATCAGCCGTTCTGGAAGAGAAAAAAGTCCAATATATATATCAGGGAGACAGTGGAAGGCTGTGGGAGTTATCAACTGATTTGCCATATATAAACGCCAACTATGAGCGGGTTCCCAATTGGGGAGATGCATTATGGCGAAGGAAAAACTGATATGGAAAGCGTAGTTCTTGTTATTTTTCATCTCTGTCTTGCTGTAAGTATTCATGGTCTTCTTCATAGAATAACAAAACGGCGTAAAGCTGTAACAATGAAATCTACTGTTATCTATGTTGTTGTTTTTTCCATGTTATATATTTCTCTAAACAGTATTGGAAGTACTCTTATATATTCTTCTATGATGCTCTATTCGTGTAGTTCGCTTCTTATTGCTTATTTATATGCTGGCGTTGTGTTGGGAGGAGAAACACCTTCTTCCATGATATTGCATGCATTATCCCGAAGACATCATATGTCTGAAAAAGAATGTGTAGAGTTGTTTACGGAAGACATGTTGGTTTGGAAAAGAATAGCAGATTTATGTCGTGCAAACCTAATTACGAAAACCGGGGACCATATGAACATAACGACAAAAGGATCACGGGTCGTTTGGGTCATAGGACTGTATGAACGTGTGTTTTTCCGTCATCATGGGGGGTAATGTATGGACGAATATATTGTTATATCAGCAACTCTAGTGTTTGGTGTATGGGTGGCAATGCTGCCTATTATATTCCGTATACGTTCGGAAGAAAGCAGTATGTGCCATATGATATATGCGGCTCTCATGTGTGCAGTTTTACTTACCGGAATAGTAGGGCACAGAAGTATATCTATGAATGTAGATATTTGGAACACAGCCGTAGCACTTATATATGCAGTAAGCATATATGTATTGCTGGTGTTTGTGTTTATATTTGGTATCTACAGTGTCTTTGAAGCTTCATTAACACTCCGTTTTTTACTGGAAATTGCATCCGGTAAGGTTGGGATCACAAAACATGAGTTACTATCACGGTATGGTGTCAGAACTATTGTCAAAAGAAGGTTAGAGAGGCTTATCGAGTCAAAAGATATAGTGGACGGTAACGGTACATTTTTACTCGCAAAACATGCTTCTTATTTTCGTATCCGTGAGCAGGCATTATCTCTACTTCGATATATATTCCCATAACCGTTCAATTTTTGGACTTGCATTTCATCGTGTCGCAATTATAATAACTCACACAATGAAAACAGTTATATTATGCGGCGGGATAGGGTACAGATTAAAGGAAGAAACAGAATTTAAGCCCAAGCCGATGGTCACAATCGGCAATAAACCGATCTTATGGCATATTATGAAAATATATGCCCACTTTGGATTTAATGAATTTATTATAGCCCTGGGATATAAAGGCGATTATATAAAAGAATATTTTTTAAATCACCAATATTTTACACACGATTTTACCCTTTCAACGAAAAATGGTAAAACGACAATTCATAAACGATCAGCAGGAGAGGGGATTGATGATTTTAGAATTACATTTGTAGATACCGGCGCGGAAACCTTGCCTGGGGAACGGATTCTTCGCATTAAGGATTATATTCCAAAAGAAGATAAAGAATTTATGGTGACATATGGTGATGGTGTGGGTACAGTAAATTTGAAACAACTGGTTGCATTTCATAGAAAACAAAAAACAGTAGGTACAATTACAGGGGTACATCCAAGAAGTAAATACGGTCAGGTTCGGATAAATGATGCCGGAAAAGTGACGGAATTTGTAGAAAAACCTGCGCTTCATGAATGGGTGAATGGTGGTTTTATGGTGTTCAATACGAAGTTTTTTTCGTATTTACGAACCGGAGAGTTTGAACATAAAGCACTTCATAGACTGGTTTCTGAAAAACAACTGTCGCTCTATGTGCATGATGGATTCTGGCATGCAATGGATACATATGCGGATGTGGAAAATCTTAATACGTACTGGAAAACAAGTCCTCCCTGGAAAATTTGGAAATAAGCAGTTCAACATGGCTGTTGTAGTACGCTGTAATTGTGCTATAGTCAGTGTGCATATTGGTCTGTTCTTCGGGCAGCCTCCCACCCGGTAAGTGCGTATAATGAAATCACATTCAGTTCATGGACAACATATTTTAGTTACCGGCGGCACAGGGTTTGTAGGTAGTCATCTGGTTGAATCATTGATAGCGCAGGGAGCACATGTCGTTGTTCCGTACCGTAGTATTGATCCGAGATCGTATTTTGTGACGAGAGGCTTAGATAAGCATGTTGTCCTTGCCATAGGTGATATTTGTGACAGGCGCCGAGTGGTTGATATTGTCACAAAATACGAAATTCAGACTATTTTTCACCTTGCAGCACAGCCGATTGTTGACACAGCATTTGCCAATCCCTTGGAAACAATCACGACAAATGTGATTGGTACAGCGCATATTCTGGATGCCGCCTGGCAAAGTACGACGGTTGAGCGCATTATCGTAACGTCATCTGATAAAGCGTATGGGAAAAGTGACACCACCTATACGGAACACCATCCTCTTGCAGGTGATCATCCCTATGAAGCAAGTAAATCCGCTGCTGATATTATTACCACATCGTATGTAAAAACATATGGCGCACCAGTTGCGACCGTGCGTTTCGGAAATATATACGGGCCGGGAGATCTGAATATGTCGCGTATTATCCCGAGCATTATGAAGTGTGCTATAGACGGTTCAGAACTTCCGATAAGAAGTGACGGAACATTTATTCGGGATTATGTGTATGTGGGTGATGTCGTCGATGCATATCTTTTTTTAATTGAACATTTTGATGAGTGTACAGGAGAAGCATTTAATATAGCGTCGGACACTTCCGTTTCTGTTTTGCAGTTAATCGAGCATGCCGAACGTATATTAGGTACGAATATACGATATAGTATAAAAAATACGCAAAAAAATGAAATTCCAAATCAACACCTCAATTGGAGTAAAATTGCATCCAGAGGTTGGAGACCATCCTTTTCACTGGAAAAAGGGATACTGGAAACATTTGAGTGGTATAAGGAAAATAATCCAAAAAACAAATAATCCAATAAACAAATATGAAAAAAAAGACAATTTCGATCATCGTGACAAACTATAATGAAGAAGAAAATATTCTGGAAATGTACGAGAGGATTGTGGCTGTATTTAAGAAACTGCCAACCTATACATACGAAATACTCTATGTCGATAACGCATCTTTAGACAACTCTCATACCATCTATAATAAGCTTTCGAAAAAAGATAAAAAAGTAAAGATTGTGTATATGAGTAGGAATTTCGGTTCACCACAACCGTCATTTATTGCAGGGATGGAATATGCGGCAGGGGATGCGGCTGTATTTATGCATGGTGATATACAGGATCCTCCGGAAATGATCGTATCGTTTGTTAAAAAATGGGAGGAAGGATTTGACGTTGTGTACGGTGTCAGGAAATCCAGAAAAGGCTATGGGTGGATGTGGAATGCCCTGTATAAAGGATTTTATTTTGTGTTAAATAAATTTGCCTATATTCAGATACCAATGAATGCCGGAGAATTCTCGCTTGTTAACAGGAATGTGATCAGAGAACTTCTTTCTCTTGATGAATATGATTATTACTTGCGTTGCCTTCGTGCATATGTAGGGTTCAGACAAACAGGTATCGAGTATGTACGAGATGCCAGAATGCACGGTCGGTCATCAGAGAGCATTATGACGGGTTTTTGGTGGGCAAAAACCATACTCGTAAACTTTTCTTTTAAGCCGCTTGAATGGATATCAACAATCGCGTTTTATGTTACTATTTTTTCTTTTATGTTACTGGCATATGATATTGTTGCATTTATACTTTTTCGTAACGCTGCAAAGGGTATTCCAACTGTCGTCATTCTGATTCTTTTCCTGGGAGGAGTACAATTGTTATCACTGAGTGTCATTGCCGAATATTTGGCTAAGATATTTCTGGAGGTAAAGCACAGACCTAAATATATAGTCAGTAAAACGGTAAATATATCAAAAAGAATAGTGAAGTAGCTTCGATATTCAATACACCGTAGGTATGAAAAAAACGCATTCTCATAAGGCGCGAGTTGCAATCCTTGGAACGGGAAATATCGGGAGTGATTTATTGTCTAAGGTACAGCGGTCGCCATATTTGGAGTGTGTATTGTTTGTAGGACAAAATCCTGATTCAAAGGGGATTATCAGAGCAAAAGCAATGGGAATACCTGTGTCTTCCGATTCAATTCAGGCCATTGTTGATGCGCATAAGACAATCGATATTGTGTTTGATGCAACTACTGCAAAATTTCATACCATCCATGCGCCGATTCTTAAAAAACTGAATATATTTGCGATCGACATGACGCCATCAAAAATCGGTGCGTTTTGTGTGCCATATGTGAATAGAGAACTTGGTGTTACCCGTTCAAATGTCAGCATGATTTCCTGTGGAGGACAGGCAAATATACCTATGATTCATGCTATACAGAAGGTTTTGGGTACAATTCCCTATGTTGAAATTGTATCAAGTATTTCTTCCTATTCAGCAGGTATGGGTACACGGGATAATATAGATGAATACACTCAGACAACGAGCGATGCGATCACTTCGTTAACAGGTGTTAAAAAAGCAAAAACGATCATTATATTGAATCCCGCTGATCCTCCAATTATGATGCATAACACGATTTATATCCCATTTGAATCTCCTGATATGAATAGGATAAAAGAAGCAGTTTCCGGTGTTGTATCAAGTGTAAAAATGTATACACCCGGGTACACATTGATTCATCCTCCATATTATGACCATGGGAGGATTGTGATTCAGACACAGGTCATTGGGTTGGGAGATTTTTTGCCTGTATATGCCGGCAATTTGGACATTATAAATTGTGCAGCAATTGAAATTGCCCAAGGGTATGCGAAGAGCAGGTTAAAATTAAAAGTGAAAAGTGACAAATAATTTGTATATATGAACAAAAAAATAACAATTATTGATTCGACACTACGGGACGGTTCTCATGCCATAGCCCATCAGTTGCCGACGGATATGATTGAGCAGTATGCCAAAAAGGCTGAGGAAGCGCATATACCAATTGTGGTTGTCGGACACGGCAACGGATTGGGTGCATCATCTGTTCATCTTGGAATGGCTCTTCACTCTGATCGTGAAATGCTTGAGACTGCACACAAAGAGCTCCATACATCATCCTTAGCAGGATTTTTGATCCCGGGGTTTGGCACAATACATGCAGATTTGGAACCTGCAATCGAAGCAGGAATTAGGACACTTATTGTTGCCTGTCATTGCAGTGAAGCGACTGTTACAAAACAACATATTCAGTTTGCTAGACAAAAAAAATTGCAGACATTTGGCGTACTTATGATGTCACATATGCTTGATGCAACAGCACTATTGGAACAAGCAAAACTGATGGAAGTCTATGGAGCAGAGGGCATTATTCTGATGGACAGTGCAGGTGCATATACCATGGATGACGTGAAACAGAAAGTTACAACACTTGTGTCAGGTTTAGGAGTTCCTGTTGGATTTCACGCACATAATAATTTAGGACTATCAGTCGCTAATTCATTTGTTGCCGTAGAATCAGGCGCAACAATCATAGATGGTACAAGTAGAGGCTTGGGAGCAGGAGCAGGGAATTGTCCCCTGGAAGTGATTATTGCCCTCCTTCATAAACGTGGGTATGAAACGAATGTCTCTTTATATCCGCTTATGGATGCAGGAGATATGATTTCATCGAGGATTTCTAAGCTCCCTGTAATCGATTCTGTAACATTGTCCAGTGGACTTGCCGGTGTATTTTCGGGATTTGCTCCGCATGCGCTAAAAGCTGCTAAAACCTATGGTGTTGATGTGCGTGATATACTATCCGAGTTAGGCAAACGCCAGATTGTTGCAGGACAGGAAGATATGATTATAGAAATTGCCAATATGCTTTCTACATTAAAGAAAAATAAACCGTCTGATTTTCAGCTGGAATCACTTACATGAACGTTGCACAATACATTATTTCATTTATAGAAAAGAAGCATGTTGATACCGTTTTTATGGTGACGGGCGGGCAGGCAATGTTTTTAAATGACGCTGTGTTTTCCTCTAAAAAAATAACACCGATATTTCATCACCATGAACAGGCCGCCGCAATGGCGGCTGAAGGTTACGGAAGAATTGCCGGAACAGTAGGTGTCGCTATGGTTACAGCAGGTCCGGCCGGTGTAAATGCACTTACCGGGGTCGTTGGCGCATATACAGATAGTGCTCCTATGATGGTAATTGCAGGACAATCGTCAAGCGGGAATGCTGCGTATATGGAAAAGACCGGCATACGGCAGTATGGTTTGCAGGGGATTCATATGAAGCCACTGGCTTCCAGTGTGACAAAGTATTATGTTTCCATCGATGATCCACTTTCTGTTGCCTATCATTTGGAAAAAGCCTGGCATATGGCAACCACAGGCAGACCGGGTCCTGTATGGATAGATGTCCCGCTTGATATGCAACGGATGGAGATGCCCAAAAAACAAGTGAAACAATTTAGTGTTTCGGAACTTGAACCTCTCACAGTAGTCTCACCATCAGATATTGACCATGTTCTCACGCTTCTCTCAAATGCAAAACGACCTCTGTTTGTTGCCGGTCATGGCGTTGCCATATCCGGATCTCAAACGCTTCTTGAACAGTTTCTTCGAAAAACACATATGCCTGTTGTTACAACAAGGCTAGGTATTGATCTTATTGATTCAGGAAGTGCGCAGTTTGTAGGCAGGCCCGGTCTGTATGGTGATAGACCCGCCAATTTTGCCGTTCAATCCGCTGATTTAATTATTGCAGTCGGCGCCAGACTTGATCCAGGTATAGTCGGATATGATGCTGCGGATTGGGGGAGACGTGCATGTAAAGTGATAGTAGACGTTGATGAAAAAGAGCTTGCCAAACCGGGACTCGAACCGTCTGTCCGCATACGATCTGATGCGAATGCTTTTTTGACTGCACTTCTATCACATCTTGATACAAAAACTCTTCATTCATATACCTCATGGCTTAAACGGATAGCAGTGTGGAAACGAGCCTATCCTATGTGTTTGCCCGCATATGAAAAAGAATCCAAAGTAAATTCATATCTGTTAACCGCAGCGTTATCTGAATATGCATCGAAACATGACACTATTGTTGTCGATACCAGTTCACCGTTTCATGTTGTGTGTCAGACATGGAAGATAAAAAAAGGACAGCGGTTCATAACAACAGGTGGCATTTCCACAATGGGATATTGGCCGGCATCTATCGGTGCTGCTATGGCACGTCCCCGTGGCCAAACAATAGTGATTACCGGTGACGGATGTCTGCAGATGAATTTACAGGAACTTGCAACTCTCAAACAAAACAAATTAAATCTTAAGCTGTTTGTCATTAACAATAATGGGTATTTGCTGATACGGCATACACAAAAAACGCACATGGAAGGAAGACTGATGGGAGAAAGTCCAAAGACAGGATTATACATTCCCGATTCTATAAAAGTGGCAGATGCGTACGGTATAAAATCTGTGAGAATTTCGTCGCCTTCTGAACTACACAAAAAACTTAAGGATATCCTCTCCTACAATGGACCTATGGTCATTGATGTTGTATCACCGCAGTGGCAGCTTATTATCCCGCGTGTTTCATCCGATAAAGCGCCGGATGGCAGACTGATTTCCAAACCATTTGAAGACCTCTATCCATTTTTGCCCAGAGAAGAATTTACCCAAATGACCACGTTTGAATCGTAACGAATGAACGCGAATAAAAAAGATATTCTTTCTACAATTTATACTCTCAAACAAGCCGGATTCGGTACCAATGATCTGACGTCATCTGATACATCATATCCGTTAACTCTCCGGTTACTGACAGCTGAAACAGTACAAAACCAACATATTATCCGACTCCTTTCCCGTTGGAGGAAAAAACATGAGTACTGGTTTCCTGCACAGTTTCCTGTCTCCATAAAACGCACGGCATTGTGGCTTGAAAAAAAAGTGATTAATGAGCCTGATAGACTCTTGTTTATGATAGATGTTCATGGTACATATAGAGGACATGTCGGCCTGTATCGGTTTGATGTTGAGCATAAAAGCTGTGAAATCGATAACATCGTACGCGGTCGAAGCGGACAAAAAGGCATGATGTCAGATGCCATCCGTTTGATGATGCGATGGGGGAGGGAAACTCTAAAACTCAGCTCCTATACATTGCAGACAACATCAGATAATAGCCGTGCTCTTTCTTTATACAGCAAATTAGGATTTGTGGAAACGAAACGGATCCCGCTTGTGTATACAAAGACGACCGATGGCGGACAATGGATAGAAGCACCGGAAGGATATACAAAGCGTATAAAACGATTTGATGTCTTTATGACAGGAGAAGGGAAATACTATGACAACACTAAAGCCGAGTAAGAAGAAAATCAGTTTTGCAGGACCGTCTATTACTAAAAAAGAATTAACATATGTTGTGGATGGTGTAAAAAACGGGTTTTATCAGACATTTGATAAGCATGTTAAAAAACTGGAAGGTGCAATGTCCACATATGTCGGAACCAAATATGCACTTGCACAGTTTTGTGCAACGCATGCTATGCACTTAGCATGTCTGGTGTGTGGATTTGGCAAAGGAGACGAAGTAATTGTCACCGATTTCAGTTGGGCAGCAACGGCACACGTTATTGCGTGGGTAGGTGCAACGCCTGTATTTGTAGACATAGATCCTCTGACATGGTGCATAGATCCAAAAGCGATTGAGAACGCTATTACAAAAAAAACAAAAGGCATTATGCTGGTGCACACGTTTGGTATGCCTGCAAACATGGATGCAATCATGAAGATTGCGCGCAAATATAAATTAAAAGTTATAGAGGATGCTGCGCCATCACTGGGAAGTATCTACAAAGGAAAAAAGGTTGGAAGTTTTGGTGATGTCGGATGTGTCTCATTCCATGGCGCAAAAATCGCAGCCAGTGGAGAAGGCGGGATGTTTTTGACGAATAATAAAGCGATGTTGGATCAGGCATATTTACTCAGCAACATGGGGCGCACAGACAGTAAAGCGAACTTCTGGTGTGACACCATGGGGTTTGAGTACCAGATGGCAAACGTAACGGCAGCGCTCGCATTGGCTCAGGTTGAACGTATAGAGGAGTTGGTCCGCATGAAACGTCGGATTTTTGACTGGTACTGGGATAGGCTGCATGACATGGAAGAAATAACTATTCTGAAAGAACAGGAAGGTATGCGCTGCAATTATGCCTATCCGGCTGTGATGCTTAATACAAAAAAAATCTCTCGAAACGCACTTGTGGCAAAGCTAAAAACATACAACATTCATGCCCGTGAAGCATTCCCGCGCATGAGTTTGTTCCCTATGTATACAGCGCGGTTCTCAAATCCAGTTGCTACCAAAGTGGCAAACGACGGATTTAATCTGCCCAGCGCATTTGATATCACCGAGCGGGATGTTGAGTTTGTCTGCAAAGTTCTACGTCGGATTCTAGAGTAAATGATATGATGTCCAAACCATTGCAAAAACAGATTCTTGCCCACTATAAAAAAAACTTTGCTAAAAAGAAATTTATAGCGGGGGAGAGTGCTGTTCCCGTATCCGGCAAAGTATTTGATGAACACGAACTCATAAGTGGTGTTGAATCTGTATTGGATGGCTGGTGGACTGAAGGGAAGTGTGCGTTGGAATTTGAAAAAGAGTTTGCTGCCTTTTTAGGGGTGAAATTTGTATCATTGGTCAATTCAGGCTCCAGTGCCAATCTTGTGGCTCTTTCGGCCCTCACATCGAAGGTTTTTCGGGATCGTGCGCTGAAACCCGGTGATGAGGTTATAAGTGTTGCAACAGGATTTCCGACCACCATAAATCCAACTATTCAGAACAACTGTACGCTCGTACTCTTGGACAATGATATTGTCACCAAAAATGTGAATCCCGCGGACTTGGAAAAAGCGATTACCCCAAAAACAAAAGTGATTATGATGGCTCATACACTGGGGAATCTTATGCCTGTTGATGAGATCATGCGACTTTGTGAAAAACACAACCTATGGTTTATTGAAGATTGTTGTGACGCCTTAGGTGGGACATACAATGGGAAATTGGCTGGAACATTCGGTCATATTGCCACATTCAGCTTTTATCCTGCACATCAGATTACCATGGGAGA
>CAYSEV010000045.1:1322-10933 GCA_964430295.1 uncultured Gammaproteobacteria bacterium | reverse complement strand
CGTGGACGAAAAGAAACATAGTTGAGCGTTTTTTGCATCAATAGTTCATACAATTCGTCACTATCCATACCTACTCTTTATCTTCTGAGCCAACGACAACTTTTGTATTGGCATTTCCTGACTTTACTACTTTCCAAATGCCGTCTGCCACTTCTTTGGCAATTTTATGATTTTCACGTAAAAATGCTTTTGCTGCTTCTTTTCCCTGTCCGAGCATCTGGGTACCATATTTTATAAATGCTCCAGACTTTGTAAGGATGCTAAATTCTATACCGACATCTATAAGGCTTCCTTCTTTGGAAACGCCATCATGCATCACATCATATTCAGCGACTCTAAACGGCGGTGACACTTTATTTTTTACCACACGGACACGGTGTCGTGATCCGATCACTTTATCTCCATCTTTGAGGCTTTCTATTTTTCTTGAATCCATACGGATAGATGCATAGAATTTCATTGCCATTCCTCCGGGAGTCGTTTCAGGATTTCCAAACATAACACCGATTTTTTGACGCAGTTGATTGGTAAAAATAACAACAGTCTTGGACCTGGAAATTACTGATGTAAGTTTTCGAAGTGCCTGAGACATAAGTCGGGCTTGCATACCCATAGAGCTGTCTCCCATTTCTCCTTCTATTTCAGCCCTCGGAACAAGTGCCGCGACAGAATCTACAACAATGACATCAATGCCACCACTGCGAATCAACGCTTCTGCAATTTCCAATCCCTGTTCACCTGTGTCCGGCTGAGAAATAAGCAAATCATCGAGCTTGACTCCTAATTTTTCCGCCCACACAGGATCCAGCGCATGTTCTGCATCAATAAACGCAGCAACGCCTCCGGCTTTTTGTGCTTCTGCGATTGTTGATAAACAAACTGTTGTTTTACCTGATGCTTCTGGACCGTAAATTTCAATAATTCTTCCCCGAGGAAGGCCACCAACACCGAGCGCGAGATCTAAAGCCAGAATGCCAGTAGGAACAACATCTATAGCCATTTTATTTGCCTGTTTTTCCCCGAGCTTCATGATGGACCCTTTGCCGTATTGTTTCTCGATCTGATCCATTGCAAGTTGAATTGCTTGAAGTTTTGCATCTACTGCCATAATAATCTCCTTTGTATTTGAAACAGTTTCCAATGAATATTGGATTACTGTTTCTTATATCCTCCCGTAATCGCTCTGTGAGCCGCACTACAATTCGTAGATAAGGCGAACAGCAAGATACGGAGGGTATTATTTTTACTGAGGGCAGAACATCCCCATTCTCACATAAAAAATGGTAGAATACAACAGATCATCCCGGGATGTAGTTCAATTGGTAGAATGCACGCATGGGGTGCGTGTGGTTGAGAGTTCAAGTCTCTCCATCCCGACCAAAAATATTCATACACGAATCCACATACCTTTCATGTCACAACAAACGCACCAAAAAGAAAGACAACATTCCTTCATAAAGCCATCAATAATTTCTGCCAGAGTATATATAATCCTGCTTTTCATAATCGCAGTTATAGGATTTGCTATACGTATGATTGGACTTGATCGTGTTCCAACGGGCATTTCTTCTGATACACTCCTCTATTTTATGAACGCGAGAGCAATTGCAGAAACGGGCAAAGATATCTATGGGAAAGTCCATCCACTATTTTTCCTTCATAAGGATATCGTGGCAATGCCTCTACTTATATATGTGATTACCTTTTTTTACAAACTCTTGGGATCTTCACATATCATCGGATATATTCCAAATATACTTCTATCTACACTGTCTATTGTTGTCGTTGGGTTTTTCACCAAGACAATGACAAAAAAACCTATTGCAGGAATATTTGCGGCAATTGTGCTCGCCGTTTCCCCATGGCATTACCATCTATCCCGTACAGGATTTGAAGGAGTGTTCGCCTTTACACTTATACTTTTCGGCATCTATTTTTTACTATTGGGATTTGAGAAACGATCATATTTCTTCTGGTCTGTACTTATGATGTTTCTTGCAACATTTTGTTATAAGGCGGTAAACATTTTTTTGTTCTTTTTCCCTTTAACAGTATTGGTGTATAAAGGAATTTCATTTGCAAAAACAAAAACGTTCATACTGTACATACTTGCCTTATGGTTTGCAATTTTTCTACAATGGTTTTTGCTCTTTTTCCTCTATAAAGATTCGTACGCCAGCGGCATTCTCTCCCATACAATAGATCTGGCAAAAAAAGAAGTTACGTATCAAATGGAGATCTCTGATGCACCACGAAAAATAAAACTATTATTTTCAAATACTCCGGTTGCGATTGCAACATTAGCTACTCAAAATTATCTGCATTTTTTCTCCCCACAATATTTATTTACAACCGGGGATAGTGATAACAGATTTTCAACGACCGGTCATGGGCAACTGTATATATTTGACGGTATCTGTATAGTCTTGGGAGCGTTTTGGTTATATAAGAAAAAAAGAATTTCGCAGCTGAAATTTCTTTTGAGTATTATCTGCATTGCCCCGTTAAGTGCGATGATTGCAGATCAGCAGTATGCGATACGTACATTTGTATCTGTATTTATCTTTGCTGCTTTGACAGGTATTGGATTTACATATGGTATCGAACGTATCTATGCATACAAATACAAAACAATAGTATTCTGTATTGTTGGACTTTTATACGTGTTCTCTGTGGCGCAATATATGTATCGATATCATTTTCTCTATGTTCACTATGGAAGATGGGCATGGAATAGCAATAATAAAGAAGTATTCGCATTGGCATATCGGGAATCCCAAACGCATTCACAAGTAACATTTGGAGGGACATCTGAATTTGATTACCTAGACTTTATGTATTGGAATCACTTGCCAATTCTCGAAGTACAAAAAACATTATCTACCTATGATAACTCTATGCTCGATTATGAAAACATCTATTTCATCCGAACCTGTACTGGAGTTGGAGATACACTGACACCTCAGAGTATAGGAAGAGATGAACTATTGTTTGTACGAGATGAATGTTTACAATCCATTGAACCAAAAACTAAATATTATTTACCAAAAATTCAGAAATATACCTGGAAACTGTATGATTCAACCAGTATTCGATAGTGTATACTTCTTCTATGAATTCAAAAAAAATCTGCACGACATTAGAACGGATGTACCCAGGAAAATCCGTTATCATGTATCCAACCAAGAAACCGACTGAGCTGCTGTGTGAAGTGGAACCATCAAGTGCTCACCCGAATTTTAGTGTGGCAATTGCTGTCATAGATAAAAGTACTCCACATAGACATATGATCACAGAAGAAACATATACAGTTATACGTGGTGAATTAACACTTCATGCCGGAGATGAAACGATTACATTGAAGAGAGATGAATCATACACTATCGAACCCGGAATTATTCACTGGGCCGAAGGAGATGAAACATGGGTAGAATGCCTCTCAAAACCAGGATGGACAAAAGAGGACCATATTATTGTTTAATCCACGTTGTCACCTCCGACCTGATCGGAGTTCCACAATTTATAAGTACATAGATCCCCGCCTTCGCGAGGATGACAATGAATGTAAGTAAAAACAACTTATGTTCTACTTTTCGCAGGTTTTTGCCTTTGTAAACCCGGCATTTTGTGCTTCCTGTTCTGTACAAAACCATCCTTCTCCCATATCTTTTTCCACTATAGTAAATTTGTATTGAGCACAGTCCGGTGTGTAGTAATTCCTGCGATCGGAATTATCATCGATGTTCCCTTTTATCACACAGCCAACTGTGTCAGGTGTATCTTTTGACTGGCACATTCTAAATATTCCTATATTAGATTCCTTTGCTTTTGCGGCAATCGTTTTTAGCTGATCCGTAACTGATGCAGTGTCATGATGAAATTTTGCCCATCCACTTGCAAGCATTTCACTATTTATAAGAGTATCATCCCTATATACAAGTGCCATCCCTCTCCCATATTGATCAGGAATCTGTTCCCTTATCCTCACTTTTTTCCCAGTCACAAGTTTTTCTAAATACTCCTTTGCCTCTTTACCACCACAGAATTTCAATTCGGGAGCATCTGCATAGCGAAGTCGAACTTTTTCTTTTCCTTGCAATACCACTGTATCACCATCTACCACACCAATAACTAAGACGCCTGTATCTTTCGTTGGATTTTGTCTAGCAAGAAGTACTATATTTAACACTATCGAACTTATAAGTACAGGAATCCACCAATACGATTGGTAGTGTATTTTCATAGAACTATGTCATTTCACGAAAACAACGATATCGAGTAACATTGCTGCAATGGCATAAGCGAATGTCGTTACTAGCATGGCAACAATTATATCGTTTATAGGCAACAGAGAAGAATTCAGTGATTGAGAAGTAGTCATATCTTTTTTCATTTCTTGTTTTTTTGGATAATATTTTATTATTCCGATACTAATAAGTATGAGTGTAGCGTATACCGCATACAATATGTTCCTATACATCTTAAACTCTGCAAGGAGCCCTACTTGTGCTAAGTATACAAACGAAGCACCTTGTACTGGATTTGGACCAATAGCAGTATATCCTGATATATATATGTGATATATCAACCAGAGGTTGGGAAGAAGCAGCAACCACCGGAAATATTTATTCATACGATCATTTAAGCGGAATATTGATAAATGGCGCTGTGCCGCCACCCGCAACTTGTGGCAGTTTACCGTCCCATTTTTTGATTGCTTCAAGCTGCAGGAATTCCTGTGTAAGGCTCGCCTTTTGCAATTGTTGTGCCTCGGCTAACCCTTTTGCTTCTGCTATTTTTGCCTGTGCCTGCTGACTGGCTACTTTTACCTCATATTCTGCCTGTTTTACTTTTTGTTCTGCTATTACTTTATCTTCTATCGCTTTGGAATATTCAGGTGAAAACACGACGGTCCTCAAAAGAATTTTATCTATGATGATATGTTTCGGTTTTAGAAGTTCTGATAATTCCTGCGTCATCACCGTTTCCGCTTCCTGACGTTTTTCTGAATAGATTGCAGGTGCAGTGTAGCGACTGATGACCATGCGGATCTGACTTCTGGAATATGGTCGTATAAGCTTATCTACATAGTCAGCACCAATCGTTTTATAGACTTCAGGAGCACTTTTTTGATCTATGCGAAAAATGACGGTCGCATCTACTTTTACTTGCTGCCCGTCACTGGTCGGAGCATCTAGTGAATCATCTCGTCTGAGTGCGCCTTCGTCTGCAGCCATGGACATGGTATATTCCTGAAGTCTAGTGTCCATTAACGTCACCCTTTGCCATATTGGAATAGCATAATTGAGTCCCTCTTTCATAGGGTTTGGTAACACACCACGTCCCATATCATAGACTACACCGACCGACCCAGCTGGGATAAAAATAAGCGTTGATTTAAACACAAATAGAGCAAGAAGAATGAATACTATATTTTTTATAAGCGCAAATGACGGTAATTGTTGTGAAAATCCTGATATATCTCTCATATCCATCTATCGTGACAGGAAAGGTGCAACGTGTCAAATAATAGATATGTCCGTAAAACACGGTACAGTTCTTTGTCTGGATATACAGTAGATGACAATAACAATCGGACAACGATTAGCGCTTTGGAGAATTGCGCTTTGCACGTGCCTTACCTGCAAACCCTGCCTTTCGGCGTTGTTTTGCACGAGGATCGCGCTTCATGAATCCACGCTTCTTCAATATTGGCCTGAATTTTTCTTTATCTACCTTTTCGAGGGCTCTGGATACACCATGAATGAATGCTCCCAGCTGTCCATATAATCCACCACCAGTTGTTTTTACACTAACGGCAAATCTACTCAATGTGTTTGTTGTTCTAAATGGTTCCTGATACATTTTTTTGAGAACTTCTCCTGGGAAGTATTCATCTATAGATCGTCCATTTACAACCATTGAGCCTTTTTCCAATGCTTTTCCGTGAAGGGTAACTGCTCCATCATTTACAACATACAGACGTACACGTGCTGATGATTCTTTTCGACGACCTACTGCTTCATAGTAGGATATTTCTGCTTTTTCTGACTTTTCTATTCGCTCAACTTGTGTTTTATCTTTTGCCATAATTATAAATTAAATATATTACTTTGTGCCGCCTGTAAATTTATCTACGAATGTATGTTTTTCTTCTGGAAATATGTATAAACGAGTGATAAGTCTATCACGCAACTTATTTTTGGGCAACATACCAAAGATAGCACGCTTCATAGGCTCGGTAGGTTTTTCTTCACGAACCTGCCACAGAGCTTTTTGCTTTAAGCCACCCGGATGTCCTGAATAGTTCCCGTATAACTTTTCTTCTTCTTTCTTACCGGTTGTGACGACATGAGAAGCATTTATAACGACTACAAAATCACCACAATCCATGTTTCTGACAAAATTTTTCTTTGATTTACCCATCAGTGTGAGCGCAACTTTTGTAGCAGCTCGACCTAATACTTGTCCCTTCACATCTATAAGATGCCAGGTTCTTGTAATATCTGCTGCTTTTGTTGATTTTGTTGGTTGTTCCATAGATTATGCTTTTTTAACTTTTTTTTCTGTTTTTTTAACCGGTGTTTTTTTGGTCTCTGCTTTTTTTTCTGATGTAGACTTCTTTACAGATGTTTCAGCTTTTTTTGCTTCTGATGGAGGAGCAATAACTTCTGCAACAATTTTTTCATCTACAAATTCCAACACGACCAAATCTGTCGCATCACTTTTTCGTTTGCCTAATTTTATAATTCTTGTGTATCCGCTGTTTCTACCTGCGAATCGAGTTTTTGCATCATCTACAAGCATAGCAGTAAGAGTGCGATCTGTAAGAACTGCTGTCATCAGTCTTTTTTTCGCATCTGTACCTACTTTTGCTTTTGTAATAAGCTTTTCGATATCAGGTTGTATAGCTTTCGCTTTGGCTAAACTTGTGGTAATTCGGCCATGTAAAATCAAATCCCGCATAAGACCGGCGAATAATCGTCGTCGTTCGTTTTTGGTTCGTGATAATTTTCTGCCGAATACTGAGTGTCGCATACGATTAGATATTTAATGTGACGCCTTTTTCGCGAAGTTTTTCTTCTACGATTCCAAGCGACTTAATACCAAGATTTTTAATTTTCATAAGGTCTGACTGCGGTGCACTTAACAATTGTCCAATTGTTTCTATGCCACCGTTTGCAAGTGCATTGACGATGCGGGTTGGAATATCTAATTCTTCAATACGCATTTTCAATACTTCATCAGACACTGTTGGTGCCACTACAACGTTCTCTACTGCCCCTTGTGCTTTTGGCTCAACGACTTGAGAGAAGTATGAGACCAAAATTTTTGCACTTGATTTAAGCGCATCAAGAGCTGAGATAGTCGCATCTGTCCAGATCTCCATAACCAAACGGTCAAGGTTTGTCATTCGACCCACACGAGTAGCTTCTACTCTATAGTTAACACGTGTAACAGGAGAATAGAGACTATCCATAGGCATAACACCCACTTCACTAAAGTGTTTTTCATCTGCTGAAACGTATCCATATCCTCGATCTGCTGTCATGGTAACTTCCAGAGATGCTTTCTTATCTGATAAATTTGCGATCACAAGATCAGGATTTACAATAGTAACGCCGGCTGGAACAGAGATGTCTCCTGCTACAACTTCGCCGATACCTTTTTTGGATAATGTTAACGTCACTTCTTCTGATCCTTCGATCATCAGGCGCACTTTCTTTAGATTCATGATAAATTCAACAACGTCTTCTTTCATGCCTTCAAGTGCTGAGAATTGATGTTTTACATTCTCAATCTTTACTGAAGAGATTGCACTACCCTGCAGAGATGAAAGGAGCACACGGCGCAAACTGTTGCCGAGTGTTTGACCATATCCCTGTTCTAGTGGTTCGATACTGAATTTACCAAATCCTGGTTTTTCAGTTTCTACCTTAATATGAAATGTTGGATCTGCCATAATATTTGTTATTAGAGTTTGTCAGTTCGCATAAAGAGACGTTTTGCTTCATGCCAACTGCCAACTCTACCTCCTTCAAACACATTAACGAGAATAATGCTCTACAATAAGCTTCTCATTGATGTCTTCTGAAATATCTGCCCGTTCCGGTAAACGGACTATTTTACCAACCGGCCCTTTTCGTTCCATCCACACTGGAGCTCTAAACGTTGTATCGTCGAGCATCTTTTTCACCGCCGGGATTTCCATCCCTTTTGGTGTAAGTGTGATAACCATATCCTTTTCTGTTCTAAATGATGGAATATTCACTTTTTTCCCATCTACCAGTACATGTCTATGAGAAACTAATTGTCGTGCCAATGATCTCGTTGGAGCAAACCCCATACGAAATACAATATTATCCAATCGTCGTTCCATAAACTCCAAAAGTTTTTCTCCGGTGTTACCTTTCCATGTCTTCGCAAGCACGAACGTTTTTCGGAACTGTCGTTCCATAACACCGTATAACCGTTTCACTTTTTGTTTCTCTCGGAGTTGCAGACCAAAATCTGATGTTTTTCTTTTTTTCTTTGCGCCGTGAATTCCTGGTGCAATTGCTAATCTTTTTAACAGCATTGCATGTGCCTTGGTACCAACAGTCTTGTACCCAAGATCCATACCTTCACGTCGTGCTAATCTGTTTTTCGGACCTGTGTAATGACCCATATTATACTCTCCTCTTTTTCTTTGGCCGTACACCATTATGTGGGATCGGCGTAACATCTGCTATAAGTGTAATGTTAAGTCCAACTGATTTCAGACCACGGAGTGCTGCATCACGACCCGCGCCCGGCCCTTTGATGAATACCTCAACCTCTCGAAGTCCCATATCCATTGCTTTGTGGGCAACTGCTTCTACTGCTGTTGTGGCAGCATATGGTGTTGATTTTCTGGCGCCTTTAAAACCTGCCATTCCTGAAGATCCCCAGCAAATAGCATTACCCTGTTCATCTGTAATAGTAACCAGCGTATTGTTAAATGTCGCTGTTATATATACTTTACCTTTTTCTACTGTTCTTTTTTGTTTTTTTATAGCCATATTACTTTGTTGCAGTCTTTGCAGCTGCTTCTGCTTTTATACGGTCATCTTTTTTCTGTGCTCCGATAGTTAAGCGCTTACCTCTCTTTGTACGTGCATTTGATCTTGTGCGTTGTCCACGTACCGGCAGACTCTTCGAATGTCGTGTACCCCGATATGATCTAATGTCTATTAAGCGTTTGATATTATCGTGAACCTGTCTTCGAAGATCTCCTTCTACTACATATTCTTTTTCGATAATTTTTGCGAGTTTGTTTAATTCTTCATCGGTGAGGGTTTTTGTGCGGCGGTCGGCAGATATTTGAGCTTTTTCCAGAATTTTTACGACATTTGATCTGCCAATACCGTAAATATAGGTAAGCGCAATATCAAGTCGTTTTTCGTCTTTAAGATCTACTCCAGCTATACGTGCCATAAATTAGTTTTTTGTTTATAGTTCATTGTTCATAGCGATTAACTATGAACCATGAACAATTCACTTATTTACCCCTGTCTTTGTTTATGTTTCGGGTTTTCACAAATAATGTATGTCCGACCCCGACGTCTGACAACTTTACACTTTACACAAAT
>CAYSEV010000045.1:0-1222 GCA_964430295.1 uncultured Gammaproteobacteria bacterium | reverse complement strand
TCTACTTCAATATTTCCCTGATGTGCCATATCCACATAAAAACGACGGAAAACCTCCCGGACTAGCCGGGGTCCCCGACGTATTGGTGTATTGTACAGCAAAAAAAACTCCAGGTCAATCCTTCGCGTACTATCAATCCTTACGATACTATTCTGCCAATAGTAACTCTCTATTTTTGCTCTATTTAGCCTCAGAATCCTATTCCTGAGTGGTAAGGACTAATGGACCATCAGATGTCAGAGCGATAGAATGCTCGAACACAGATGTTAATGATCTATCTCTTGTTGCAATAGTCCAACCATCATTATTTTCGTAGACAATCGATGGTTTTCCCATGGCATATATTGGTTCTATTGCAATAGTTTCCCCGCCCATAAATTGATAGGTGTTTCTATAATCTCCTCGAGTATAGTTTGGAATCTGTGGATCCTCGTGTAGCTCTTTACCAACGCCATGCCCTACAAGTGACTTGATGATGGAATATCCCGCTGATTCTATAATTTGCTGTGTCGAAGCCGAAATCGTGCCTATATAGGTACCGATGGTTGTGAGTTTAATTGCTTCTGAAAGAGCATGTTGCCCAACTTCTAGAAAGCGTTCTTTTGATTGCTTTTCTGGTGATGTATCTGTTCCGATAATCTTGGTCCATGCGGTATCTGTATGAAATCCTTTATATATAAGACCTACATCAATCGTCAGTACATCTCCATCTACTAGCACGCGCTTTGTAGGGATACAGTGCACGACATTTTCGTTCACACATAAACACGTAGGCCATTTATATCCTCGTACAGAGGTAAAGGATGGGACTGCGTCATATGCGGCAATAAGTTCACCTGCTTTCTCATCTATCTCTATGAGTGAAATACCTGGTTGGGCAAATGCCAATAATTGTTGCAACACACTCCCCAATCGCTTTCCTCCATCTCTCATGATTGCTATTTCTTGCGGTGTTTTTTTGTGTATCATATGTATCCTCTTTTTTGCACTTCATGTACGATAGTATCAACAACAGTCTGTTGTGTCATCTGTGTGGTATCAAGCTCCCATACTCCATCTACCTTTTGAAGAGGATCTATGGTTCTTGTCATGTCTTGTAAGTCTCGAATCTTTGTATCTTCAAGAGTTTCTTCGTATGTTTTTTGTATACCTTTGGAAAGCCAATCAGCATGTCGTCTTCTGGCACGTTCTTCTACTGAAGCGGTTAAATATATTTTTATCT
>CAYSEV010000044.1:0-11027 GCA_964430295.1 uncultured Gammaproteobacteria bacterium | reverse complement strand
GCCAATACTGCGGACAAAAGAGATGTTTTTTTCATAGTGTATTCCTTCGTGTCCGGCAGAACACGTTATAACTTACATTATGGGGTATTATATCACACTATGTCAAAGTAATCCAAACACTAGCATCACTTTGAGAAGAGGTTTTTGAAGTAGGCCAAAATAGCTTCCCAAAAATTTCTCGGGTGAGTCTCGATCACAATATCTATTTGTGTTTCATCCGGAGTGATCTGTTTTTTGGTAATCGGATAGTTTTCGAAGCTAATTGTGAGCTCTGTATCCTCGGGCAATAGTGGCAGAAAAAAATATCCGTCCGCACCTGTCAAAATTTTCCGGTGATTTGTAGCCACTTCAACATTTGCTATGGGTCCGCCATATTGATTTCTGGCATATCCCATGATCGTGCGTGGTGAGTACGCTGCTGTGAGTGTACTTACCGCTTTTGTCGGCGTGCCATCACTTTTCCACAGTTGAGCGGACCCCCCTACATTTACCCAATAATTTACACCGATCACCGACGGCTCACGGGCGAGTGCATCTAAAGCTTCTTTTATCCAATTTGCCTGATCCTCTTCTGTCATGTCACCATGCAGATCAGGAAGTGGTGCACCGAATTCTCCGATAAATACCTTTCCCCCACTTTGTTCGGCTATGTCTCGGGCATCTTTTGCTATTTGTGCTGCCGATTTTATGTAGTGATCTATAGTTACTATTCCTCCGAGCGCTTCTGTGGTGCGTTTATCCATAATTGCTTTTGCCACATCATAATTCATGGAAAAATACCCGACCTGCACTCCTTTGCCTATATCACGAAACGCTTGAGTAGCTGCTGTATGAGAAGCGATTAGAAACAGTCTGTGCCCTTCTATGTCTCCTGTCTGTCTGGGATCTCCCGGACCCCCGTTCTCACACTCGGGACATGGGGTAAATATGTCTCCATCCTCAAACAATTCGGTGTGAGCTTTTATAAACGTTTTGGTTAGTTGTAGATGTTCATCTCGGGTCATGCGGGGGAAATCAAACCATTTTTCCCACCCGGAGAAATTGCCTCTGTACCATACCTTCAAATTATATTTTCTTGCTGCATTTACCCACCGTGTCAGCATACTTACAAATTTTTCATCATATGGGGTGGCGATTGCCACATAGGTCGCTCCGGTTTTTGCTATCGCCGCTATTTGAGAATCAATAACAGCATCAAAAGATGCATCTCCCATTTTCTCCCGTGTCAGATCACGGGAATATTTCATAGTGTCTATAGACTGTACATTCCACCATGGGGATTCCGAAATCGCATATACAGGAGATATATGCAATGCAAACGCAATACAAATAAAGAAAAGTGCTGATTTACGTACATTCATATTTAAAGGGATGATATAACCGTTTGTATTACGTACTGCTGCTCTTCATTTGTCATGCCTGAATATAACGGAAGTCGCAGTTGTCTTCCTGCAATACTGTTTGTTACCGGTAATGAGTTTGGATCATTTCCAAGAGAAATTCCAAACGGTGAAGAATGGAGCGGAATATAGTGGAATGAGGCCGATATTCCTTTACTTCTCAAGTTTTTCATAAGTGCATTTCTTTTTGCCTCTGTCGGTAAAAGTAGGTAAAAAATATGTGCATTATGCTTTTGATTTTTTCCTTCGCCCGGCACCGTAAAAAACCCTTTTTTTGCATACGGTGAAAGTGCCTTCTTATATGCGTTATACCGCATTCTGCGCAGTTCAATAATAGTATCTAACTGTTCAAGCTGGGCAAATAAAAATGCTGAGAGCATGTCACTGGGCAAATAGCTTCCGCCCTTGTCTACCCATGTATATTTGTCTACCAGACCCTGAAGAAATTTACTTCTGTTTGTCCCCTTCTCCCGTATAATTTCTGCTTTCTCATGGATCGAACTATCCTTCGTATTTATAAATACGACACCACCCTCTCCACAGGTTATGTTTTTTGTCCCATGAAAACTTACGCATCCAAAGTCCCCTATTGTACCAAGCAGTTTTCCTTTATATCTGGATCCTATTGCCTGTGCTGCATCCTCTATGACTTTCAGTGAATGCTTTTTTGCAATGGTCATAAGTTTGTCCATATCACAGGATATCCCTGCATAATGGACAACCATGATCGCTTTGGTATTTTTCGAGATAGCCTTTTCGAGTTTTTTGAGATCTATATTGAGCGTTTTTTCTTCGACATCTACAAATTTCACTGTAACACCGTGTTCCAACAAAATTGCGTTGACCGTAGATGAAAATGTAAAAGAAGGAGAAATAACTTCATCTCCCGGTTTTAGATCAAGAAGTTTAACTGCGAGTTCCAATGCAGAAGTGCCGGAACTGGTGAGCAGTGCTTTGGATACTCCATATTTTTTCCTAAACCATTCATGTACTTTTTTTGTGTACACGCCGTCTCCTGCAAGGTCGTAGCCATTGGAAAGTATATCCTGTATATATACTAATTCGTTTCCGGTTATAAATGGCTTGGAGAAAGGCACTTTCATAGATATCTATTCTATACCTCAATATCAAAACGAGTATCATTGTATCATTTCTGCTTTCCAAGTATAGGTTCTGTATTTAATGTAGCACTCATAGATGATTGCAGTTCATAGACATCCGCAAAAGGATAGGCAGCGACTTTATTGTAATACTGAAACCCTGCAGATTTACTCACACCTTTCCAAGTTAGATCGTTATCATCGTATGTACGCATAACAATCCAGCGTGCCCAGCGGTCAGGTAATGCCAACGCGTTTTCCCAGTACAGACCCGTTCCTTCATGGATAAATCGTTTCATAGGAAGCATAGAAGAGAAAATAATTGCGTCATGAGAAGCAGCGGAAATGAGGATAAATCCCTTTTTATTTTTGGCATTTTTCTCCAAATATCCGGAAACTTCAGATACATTTTTTTGACTGCTTCCCACTCTTGCATCATCTATGGAAACAGAATCCTGACTGGCAAATGCAAAAAACAGTACAAAAATAAGTGTCCCAATAATCACCCATCGAAACTCACGAAGGCGATCCACAAGGTACCCGATAAAAAATGCAATGGTAGGCGCCAGCATAATGCCATACCGCACGTTAAACCACGTGTCACCTGCTATTCCCTGTACAAACAAAACGGAAAACCCTAAATAGAGCGCGAGAATATTAAAAAACAATGGAGACCAAAATGCCGTAATACCCAGTCTGGTATTAGACGTAATGCGTTTATCAAACAGAAAGATAAAAAATCCAATAAAACCAAGTATGGTCGGGTAAGTATAGGTATTAAAGAACATAGCATACAAATACGTTTTTAAAGATAAAAACAAATTATGCTCAGTAAACAGTACCCCTGCCGCTTTCATCTGCTGTTGTTGGGCATGTGCAGAAAAAGGACCTAGCGCGAAATAGAGAGGATCACCAAAAATCATGAGATTCCACAACACCCACATGACAATCCCCAGTCCACCGAGAGTACAAAATAGAACAAACATCCCATCAACAGCTTTTATGCCTTTTTTCCGAAAGGTTTGGATCATGATAAGCACTGCAGCATGAGCCAGCAAGAACCATCCGTCGTAGCGCGTGAGTGTGGCAAGCATGATCCAAAATGCTGATTTAATCAGGTGCAATACGTTATCATCCTCATGCCACATCACCAGTTCATACACACCCAGTGTCATGGTTGCAAGAAGCAGTAATTCTGTCATAGCTGTGGATTGCAAATATAAAATATTTATATTGGCGGCAAATACGACCACGCCCACAAGTCGACCCAATAATCCAATCTTTAGCTTTTCCAGTAGCTTGTATATAACAAGCCCAGTAAGCACAAATCCTATCATGTTTTGTATGGCTCCTGCCAAACCGGAATGCCACATAAAATCATTCCAAATGGTCGGTACCATCAACATATGATCCAATGGCAACCAAACGGAACCCAGCTGTGCAAGTCCCGGTTTTAAACCCTCCACTACACGCCTACCAATATCCAAATGGGAACGTGCATCGTTATACGAAAGTCCAAGACCATTTTCCAAGTACAGCATGAAATACCAGACAGACACTATACTAAGCAGCAGTCCGACTGCATATATCGCATTCCTATAGGCAAAAGAGCTAAGCTTAGTGATGAACTGTTTCGGTATAGAGATAGTTACAGATTTCATATTAATTCGGTTAAAAAAACAATAAACTGATATATAATATTGTTATCATGAAAATGATACTGCCTAACACCACATAGTAGTATTCTCTTGCGTGTATTTGTGACTTAAAAAAGGTCTGATAGATAAATGATTTTGATATATTTTCGTTCAATATATCCCAATTTCTTTCATAGGTATATTTTTGAACCTTGCCTGATTGCTCCTCAAGGGATAACACTTGAATTTTTGGCGGTAACGCACTGGTAGTTAGCGCGCCTAGTGTGTTTACAGCAATAGAGTAATAACTCACAAGGCTAAACAATAGAACAAACCACCACACCCGACGATATGCACTCAATAAGTATGCTATGCAAATAGAAAGCACCGCATATGCTGGAATCAAATATCGTGATCCGAACGCCCAACCACCCCATGGGTCTCCCCACATAGCATAGAGAAGTACATTCATGAGCATAATGGCTAAAAGTAAGGATGCATAGTGCACTGTCCTTCTGTACATAACTATCAGTCCAAGGATTCCAAAAATCATAATCGGTGTAAATGCCAGTAATCCACGATCCGGACTTACTGTCTGTGCATAAAACCCCTGTATCAAATTTCTGCTCTTAAAAAATCCGACTGCACTTTTACCTTTCTCATCCGCTTTTTTGTTTATTGTCTCAACAAACGGCGATACAGTAATATCATGTTCCACAGATTCCTTAAACGCAGCGTTAAAGTCAGCAGACTGTACAGTGCCTGACAACTGCAACGGATTACCGTACGAGGCCTTGTTAAAGAGCATAAACAATCCGATTGGCACAATCATGATACAAAGCGTGGCAATCTGAAGATATTCAATTTTTAGTGTATATCGCTCTTCTTCTGTTTTATATATAAAAAATCTAAACAGAGCTGTCAGAAACACTGGGAATAAGAAAAACAAATTTGGATAATCCAGCGGTATGGCGCATGCGAATATTAGAAATACCAGTGAAGTGGCAAAAGTTGACGTATATTTCAGCAGTATAAAGATACCGGATAACAGGAGAAACGTAGATACATGATGTTGATACAAATTAACTGCGTATGCATATGCAGGTGTCCCAAAAAGAAATATAAGTGCACCAATCCAAGCAGCCCCGGAACTTGCTCCGAAGTATTCCGAAATTTTGCGAATAAGCAGTACATTGAAGAATGCAAATAATGCTATAACGGCATACGTACCGACCTGAGACGCGCCCAACAGTTTTCCTATGATATATCCCGGCATAACAACGTATGAAAGTCCCGGTGCGAAAAGAGATACATACTCCCCATTATGAAAACCTACATCAGGAGCCGCGAATTCAGCTATTTTTTTTGTAAAATAAAATGATTTATTTTCTATTACTGAAAATAACAATGCAAATCTTCCACGTTCAGGAGATAATTCAAATGGTCCATTCTCCCTCCATTGCACCTTCAGTAGATCCTGTTCTGTCGGATTACCGGATATACCGCGAACGCTCAGTACGAGAATCGTGATGACAAGTATGCTATACAAAAGCTTGAACATACCCGTGGTACGCGATCGAGAAAATATACCGTTACCCAGACCTGATACACGGGATTTTATCTGCAAAAAGCGTAAAAAGAATCTGCTGCATATCTTTCCAATCTCTGTAATCATTCCAACAAACGAAGTCATTGGCATATGTCCTTCTATAGGTAATCTTGTCAGTTTTAGAGGATTTTTCATATTAAGAATTCCACCATCTACAGTAAACGCATGTGTATACCCTATGTCCTTAACTACAGATAGTATATCCTGTGAATAATACCCTCGTGGATAGGCAAAATATTTTTCCGTAGAATCCATTTCTTCAAAGAGAGATTCTTTTGAAAGGGATTGCAGATCGAGATGGTGTTTTGTATGATAGCCTATTTCCCACCCTTTAGCCCTCAATATCTGCAACTGTGATTCCTCTAAAAGAGGTAATCCATTATCAAGTTCGTGTCTGTTTACATCATCGGGAGCTCCTACACAGAAAACAGTTGCGACAGCACCATGTCTCTCCAGTATTGGTAATGCTTGAGCATATAGACTCTTATACCCATCATCAAATGTGATGGCAGCAAGTCCAGATGCTTTTGAGGAAAGCAAGGTTTTCAGCGGTACAATTTTATATTGTTTTTCTATATGTGAAAGCTGCAAGTCAAATTGTTCTGGTGGTGTTGAAAATCTCCAGGAGCTATGATCCACACTATGATAACAAAATATTGTGTTTGTGACAGGCAACACTCGCTGTGGAATATGTCCTATCAAACCAAAGAGAGTAAATGATATGAGTTCATATAACGATTTTTTGTATTTTGATTCTCTGGTAAGAAAATATGAAATGAACGACATGGTCTCCTTTTGATTATTTGATCCAAGCGCAAGTTGCAACAGTGCTGTATAGCACGCAAAGAAGCAAAATACAGCAGATTGGTTCGGAGTGTTTAAAATAGATTGAACTTCAGGTAAAGATAAATATAATTCAGTCTTCTTTGGATTGTCCCAACCAAAATACAAACTCTGAATATGTTCGAGGTAAGGATGAGCTCGTACCATCAATTGAAAATCATACACATAAATTTTCTTGTCTGATCGAAGCATATTTTGCTCTTCAATACTTCTGTGAAGAAGTGTGAGATCATGCATGTTTCCATTTACACGAAATGATTTAACATAGATCGCGATAATGCGAATGAAACTTCTGATATACATTGGATATCGTAAGAGCGAAATGAGTACGTATATAAGAAAATGTATCCGAATTTTGGTAATAGACAATGTTGATACTGGTTGAACTTTAGATGATAAATAGTGAATATAGGCATGAATTGCAGGAACAGTATATACAAACGCCGCAGGTGAATTGTTCTTTATACTAACTGCCTGAACATACTCAATGATCAATGCAACATATCTGGGATCTTCTACAGAACCAATATACTTCGGAACGGTAAACGTATCTGCATTCAATGTAAAATCTTTTTGACCCCCGACCTGTAATTGTTTATAAATAGATATTTCATTTTGCAACGAATAATAATCAAAATTTTTCCATGGACTCTGCCATAACTTTACAAACACCTGATCACGACCTTTTGTATACAACGCATACTTAAACGATCTATGAACGTACCCGGTATGCAACTCTTTTTTGAATGTATATCCCAAGAGCGTTGGTGGAAATGAGAACGATGCCCTCTGCTTGTTCGGAAAAATTGTATCGAGTATATTCCCGATTACAATTGCACACATTTGTTTTATCCTGCTTACTATATTCATATTACTTTGTTGATGTTGCTGTAAACCAACTCAGTTTATAATTTCGAATAACAAAAGGTGCCAGTGGCCTGGCGAGTATATTCAATATAGTCATAAACACGACGCCAATAGGATTCACAAAAAATTCTTGTAGAATACTCTTGAGATAAAATACAAATGGTCGGCTCGTTTGATTCTTAACTGCTTCTCCAAAATATGGTGTTAATTCGGCTTCAAGACTGACAGGTTCAGATCGAAAGACCTGCTTTATGTAATCTGTAACAGTATTTGGAAGTGTGTAGTGAATCATAGCGTTATCCACATATCGAAATACAAAACCTTTTGCCAGACAATCCAAATACAGATACGCATCTTCGTTCACTATTCGAGGAAAAGTAACAGTATCCGAAAATTGTTTTCTTATAGCTAGGATCGATCCTGTTGCTCCAAAGATATTATGTCCACCACCCAATAGGATACGTGAATGGTAAAACACACGAAACGTAGAATACACTGCCTTCTGAAAAAAAGACTTGGGCGCTTCAGGCGTCGAATTTCCACCCACCAACATAACACGTGAGTTTTTTAAGAATGGCTCAAGAAGTTGCGTGATAACCTTGTTGGATGCAAATGAGATATCTCCATCAAACATAATCAGATATTCAGTTTTAAGGGAGGCAAACATTTGCTGCAAACGTGCAGTTTTTCCAAGCTGTTGTCCGTCATCGTGTACCACTATGTTAGAACTTCGAATTGACCTTGCTATTGATGCTGTTTTGTCTGTACATCCGTCGCAATACACATGAATTCTGTCCAACGTCCAACCATTTACCTGTTGATCCAAGATGCCACGCAGTACTCTGCCGATTCCATTAGCCTCATTGTGAGCTGCTATTCCTATAGTTATGCGAGGGATGCGTTGAGCTTTCATATATGAAATCTCCTCTTCGTAGATGCGGTAACAGGCCAAAGTCCTTTTTTTGTTTCCCGCAGCGTTATCGTAGATGTATATGGTAAAAGTTTAAGAAAGCATACAGCTAATATTGTATACAGAGGGTCTGCTATTGTAGAGTCAAATAACCCCTTAAATCTGCACCACTTCGGAATTGTGAAAAATGAATCATACGAACGGCCAAAATGCTTTTGAAAAAACGGTTCTTCCGTAGTGGATCTTGCGTATTGTATGGATATATCTTTGAGTGTTGATGGCGGATGGTAATACACATTTGCATTTTTTTGATAGAAAAATGCTCCGCCACACTGCATTGCGTATATATATACAAACTGTTGATCTGCAATCGTTTCTCGAGGAAGTAGTATTTTATCAGCAATATTTTTACGAAGAGCTATAGAACAACCTGAATTATTAAAAAGTGTCTTCGAATCATCTGCGTATTTTCGCATTTCATACCAAACCATCTCCGCTCTATACCAAATTTTCCCTATAAACTCCGTGGGTCTGATCGGTAAATTGTTAGCAGAGACAAGTCCTACACGTGCATCTGAAAATGGTTGTATCATTTTATGTATGACGTCTGTATCTTTGATTAAAATATCCGCATCAAATATAACTAAATACTCACTGGTATTTTTCTGAAAAAGTTCGTTTAATCTGGTGGCTTTTCCAAGTTGTTTGGTATGTTTCATGACGCGAATTCTCGCATCTTTGACAGAAGCAATTTCTTTTTGGGTTCCATCTGTGGATCCGTCCAAGACAATGTAGATAGCCTCTAGCCGAAACGTATTCTGAGACTGTGCGAGGATAGCTCGCAACAGTTGAGCTATAGTATGCTGTTCGTTATATGCCGGTATACCGATTGATACTGTTGGTTTTTTCATACTTTGGAATAAAAATCTGCAATAGCATTTGCTGTAATTTCTACTTCTTCTTTTGTAATAAACGGATGAATTGGAAGTGATAACACTGTCGATGCAAATTCTTCTGTCTTTGGAAGTGTCACAGTATTGAATTCAACATAGCATTCCTGTTTATGTACAGGCACAGGGTAATGTATGAGTGATTGAATGCCACGATCTTTCAAAAATTCCATTAACTGCGCTCTCTTACTGACACGCAAAACATATAAGTGATACGCATGATCATTGTTCGGTGCAATTTGTGGTAGTGTAATCTGGGAAATAGTGCTAAGAGACGCATCATACAGAGATGCTACAAGCTGGCGATTTTTTATAGACTCATTTAGATGAGTTAGTTTTACAGCAAGAATCGCTGCTTGAATTTCATCTAGGCGACTGTTAATGCCTTTTACTTTATGATAATAGCGTGTTTCCTGACCATAGTTTCGCAACATCTTTGCCATGGTGTAGAGTTTCTCAGAATTTGTGACGATGGCTCCCCCATCTCCATACGCTCCCAAATTTTTTGTTGGATAGAAACTAAAACATCCTGTGTCTCCTATAGATCCGGCATGCTTTCCTTGCTGCGTTGCCCCATGTGCCTGACATGCATCTTCCACGACAGAGAGATTATGCTTTTTCGCGATACGAGTGATTTCGGCCATATCTGCCATTTGTCCAAATAAATGTACCGGGAGAATTGCTTTTGTCTTTGACGTAATAGCTTTTTCAATCAGAGTCGTATCCATAAGCGCGTGCTCGTTTACATCAACAAATACAGGCGTTGCCCCCGCATTTGTTATCGCAAGTATTGTGGCAACCGCTGTATTTGAAATGGTGATAACTTCATCGCCTTTCCCTATACCTAATGCCATGAGTGATAATTGGAGAGCATCTAAACCGTTTGCCACGCCTATACAGTATTTGGCGCCCACAAACTCTGCAAATGCTTTTTCAAATTTTTCGACTTCAGTTCCTAATATATACCATCCGCTTGCAGATACACGAGATAGCGCTTCATCGATCTCACTTTGAATATGTGTGTATTCTTTCTTAAAATCATTCATGAGAATCATAGATCACTCCTTTGTAAAAATTCAGAATAATTTCGTATATAATCTGATTCTTTATATACATCTGATGCAACAACCATGAGAATGGTTCCCGGTTTAAATGCAACCATTTCGTGCCAAAGCATTTTTGGTAAATATATACCCATATTTGGTTTATTGAGTGTGACAGCTTCTTTTTCTTTTCCGTTATCTAAGATAATCGTGATACTTCCGCTTATGCAAAACAGTACCTGATCAGTTTTTTTATGTGCATGGAGACCACGTACAGCATTTTTGATCACGTCGAAAATATAATAAACCCGCTTAATTTCAAATGGGATATGGGTTTTGCTTTCCATAAAGCACAGTGAACCTTCATCAGAAATTTTTGGGATTGTTATGAGTTGCGATAGTTTCGTCTTAGTTGCGTTCATATACGGCCCTTTCTTTAGATAATACCTCTGTAAAAAACTGTTCGAATTTATCGACAACAGTCTCCCAACTATATTGTTTTGCAAATATACGGCTGTTCTTTCGAAGTGTTTGTATTACATTTTTTTTGGTGGCAGAGATGAGAATCGTTGCGTATTGATCTATATTAAATGCTTTAGCGGTCATGGTGATTTTCTTTGTCATCCACTTCGACTCAGGTATATCAAAACCAATAAGTGGTAATCCCC
>CAYSEV010000043.1:0-11533 GCA_964430295.1 uncultured Gammaproteobacteria bacterium | reverse complement strand
AGGGCGGTTAGCTCAGCTGGTAGAGCGTTTCATTGACATTGAAAAGGTCATAGGTTCAAGTCCTATACCGCCCACAATGTGGAAAATATTTATACCATTGGTAGCTCTATATTTTCTTCATATAGCACTATTTCTATTCACTCTATTTGATAGAACTTCTTCAGCAGCTCTCAGCGCAGGAATGCTCTACATGCTTCTTGATATATTCATCGTCTCGATAATGATTTTATATCTTATGGTGTGTTTGTTATATATTTTAGCGAAAAAATATAAGCTTCAGAAATCTACACAGCTTCTATTGATTCTACCAATAGTTTTCATAATACTTTCTATTTTCATATATTCAGGTGATAATCCGTTGTTAATGCTAGCAGATATGATTGTTCAATCTAAATGGTGGACATTCGGGTTAATATTTAACTGAAAAACTCCTAGGGTATTCTTTAGAGATGACACGCTGAAGAATGAATTATCTGTCATCTCCCTCAAATGGATCTTCTTTTGGATGGCTACGTGAATAGGATAATCGAACGGTAATTTTTTTCTTCTTTTTGATGGTATAGTCTTTCCACAGTATATTATCATCACTTAGTATCTGACCCACATATATAGTCGTGTTATCTTTTACAGGTACAACATCTATTTCATATCTACCTTCGGTTGGATTTTCTATAACAACAATTCCATCAGAATCTGTTAACTTATCTGATTTAGGTGTTTTTACTGTGAATGATCCCGTATCACTTACAATCGCTAGTGCTTCTGTGGTGTGTTTAGGATGATGTGTATTGATTGGCTTTTGATTTGTTCGAAGCATCGCCGCATAGGCGCCAACTGATGGGGTAAAGTATTCTGAAATTGATTGAATACCCTCCAAAGTGTTGATAAGTCCAATGTGGCTTGATGGAATACTCCAGTTTTGTGCTCCGGGAAGATATGAGCTAATATTGAGAACAGTCCCATCGCCCGCAGTAGAAGTAAGAATTTTTTGCGGATACCCATCGACCCAAAGGTGAAGTGTTTTTTGAACTCCAGAAGCGGGAACAGTGAGATATGTTTCCGCCGTATCAATTCCTGTTCCTGACATGGCTCCGACTATTGTTCCAAAGAAGGGAAATTCAAAATGGGTTGGTAGCCAATTATTTTTGATTATCATAGATGAAACCGGTATAGATTGATTCGTTTTGTATGTTTTTAGGAATGAATAAATTGGAAGAATATTGTAAAAAGATGGAATCATCTCTTGTATGAACTGAGTGGGTGAAATATGCTTTGATTCTAGGCATATGTATTGTTCGAGTGAAAATAAAATATTTGACATAATATCATGACCAACTAATCGATTACCTTCAACCGCCATGTATGCGATGTTTGCTCCCGCATGTGGTGAACCTACTGTTAATAGCTTTTCAATTTTGTTTGAGGATTGTTCATGTTCAATGTAGGATCTTGCGACCAGTCCTCCCATGCTATGTCCAACAACAAATACCTTTTCATTTGGTGTCGTATTGGAATCTATAAACTGTTTCAATTTCAATCCATTTTCCTCAATTGGTCTTCTCCAATCATATGCAAAAATTAAAGGCGTAAATCCATCTGCGCTTAATCTGTCACGTAGATCAGAATAAATGTTTAACATCTGGCTCCAAGTGTTATTGACCGGATTTTTCTTACATTCTGTAAGCGCTTCTCTGTTCCAGCTACCAGCTAATCCCGGAACAATGATAATCTTCTTCGGAGCTATTGGTGTCGGTGTAGGTGAAGGGGTTAATGTTTGGGTGGGTGTAGGTGAAAACGTTGGTATTGGTCCATCTTTAGCTAACAAAATATAGTATACATTACCTCCATACCACATTTGTGTTGTTCCATTTTCGTATCTTACAACTGTTGGACTTGTAATTGTTAGATTGTCATAAGATAAGCCAGCAGTAATAACAGGGTTACTATTATTTGGTTTGTTCCAATTAATACCATCTATAGAAGTAGCATAAATAATTTGGCTAGTATTGTCATAAAGACCACTAGCGTAAAACATTTCGAATATACCATTATTTAATATTACAAATGGGTATTCAACATTATTTAATTCCCAAGGCATAATTGGTTCTATTACAGGTTGCCCGCCATTTTGTTTAACAAAATTATATCCATCAGATGATGTAGCGTAACCAATTCTCCAATTAAATCCAGTATCAGTAGCGGCATACCATAAATGGTATGTTCCTTCTTTGTACAAAACTGATCCTCCTCTTGCTGGTCCACCTGAGTCCCACATTCCGTTGGATCCCTTTAAAGCCCAACCATTTTTTGTCCAGTTTATTCCATCTGGTGATGTTGCGTACGAAATTCTGAATCTATCTTCGCCACCCGCCCAATTGCTGCTTATGCTTGAATACCACATTTGATAGAGATTTAAATCAGTGTTAAAAATAACATTTGGATTTGCTGTATCCTTTTCAAATCCGTCAGTTGTACCAGGCGAAATAACTTGTTGATAGGGTATTATCCATCCGTCTTTTCCATTTAAAGAGTATGCATAATTTATTCTCCAGCCCTGGCCGTAATTGGTTGTATACCACATTTTATATATGCCATCTTTATATAAGACATTAGGGCTCTCACTAGAAATAAATAAGGGATTTGATGAATCCTTAACAAACGTTGTGATAGCAAATACAGGGGAGGCAATAACTAGTGAAGAAAGTATACTGAAAATCGCTATAAAAGCTTTTTTCATATAGTTTATTTATGATCCCATTTTTTTTATAAGTCAATAGATCCTTTATGGGTATAAGGTAATGCTATTAAATAAAATCTATCTTTCGTTAATTCATTATTTGGACTGAATTTTATGATGTGAGAATTGTGTTCAGCTTTGCCCATATAGAATTTATATTCATTCTTAGGAAAAAGTTTGATAATTCTTTGGACAGATCCATTATATGTTTCTAAACCATTATTTGAATGCACTTCAATACAAAATGATGGAAGTTTTTTTATAGTTTTTTCTGCACCTTGTAAAGCAAAATATTCAAAACCTTCAATATCTATATATATTAAACTTGGAACTCCAAATTTATTTGTTAAATCATCAATTGTAGTAGCTTCGACATATGACATACGACGAAAATTAGAATCTTTCAAGACTTGATCTTCTGAATAAGTTATTTTGCCTATTTTATTTGAGATAGCCGCATTAATTATTTGCAAATTATTTGCGTTATTTAATAATTTATTTATTTTTGCAACTTTTGCGTGTTTGGAGTTCATTTCAACTGCGACTACTTTTCCTGCATTGGTTACGATTTTAGAAAAGATAAGTGCTACTATTCCTTCATGTGCACCGATATTAAAAACGGTTAAACCTCTAAGATTAAGTTTTTTCTTTAGAAAATCTATTTCATATCGTTTCCAATCAGAATCGTACCAAGATTCACTTACGATATTTTCAAGATATATATGAAGCTTAGTACCACAGTATATGTGAGTTACTTTCCTACGTCGAAATAAAAAATAATAAAATTCGCCTAGAATTAATTTTTTTATTAATTTTATGATCATATATAGTTATAAACTTAACTAAATTGTCAAAGCTGATTATACATGTTACCCTTAGCTGCGTATATGAATAAAGTCGATTTACTATATAAGATATTTATGAATACTTTTTTACAAGGTATTTCTAAATTAATATCGATATTCCTTTCCTTAGTTAGTCTAGGCTTGTTAACTCGTTACCTTGGTGCGGAGAAGTATGGGTGGTTTACGTTGGTGTTTACGTATGTTTCATTTTTTACGACGTTGGCGGATATCGGGTATAACCAGACGATTGTCCGCGAATTTTCGCGCGACATACAAAAGTCGAAAGAATTATTTGGCACACTCTTTAATTTCAAATTGGTACTTATTGGGATTTCTATTATCGCCGCACTCCTTGGGCTCCTGTTTGTCCCATATGCATATGACCTGAAAATCGCCATTATCATCGGAATTGTTGCGCTGGCTATCAGTAACTTAGGTTCATATGGTACATCTATTTTGCAATCCCAACTCCGACTGGATCTGGTGGCGATACTGGATCTGGTGGTGAAGGGGATTACTGTTTTATGTATAGCAATATTTGTCCATCTGAACCTTCATTTTTATTTCAGCATCTATGCAATTTTAATTGGAAATGTGGCAGGTGCAGTCATAGAGTATTTTTTTGTAAAAGACTGGATAGTCATTGGCCCATACTTTGACCGCGCGCGAATACGCCATATGATACACATAAGTTTACCTGTTGGCATTACTGCAGTTCTTACGATGCTGTATTTTAAGGTAGATACGCTTATGCTTTCTGTCATACGGTCTCCGGTTGAGGTTGGTATTTACGCGCTTGCATATAAAATTCTCGATAACATTATTATGCTGTGGGGACTTATTATGGCGAGTATTTTCCCGCTGCTTTCTAACTATCATGGCAGCAATAGCAACGCAAAATATGCTGCGCTCCTTCGCAATACAATCAGGCTTTCATTAGGCTTATCTGTTCTTATACTGGTATTTGGCAATACTCTGGCACCACTCATTATCCGAATTTTGGGAGGTAGTAAATTCTATTCAAGTATAGAACCGATGAAGGTGTTATTGTGGGCTGTGCCATTTTTATTTCTGGATAATATTTTTTATAATGTCATGCTTTCGTTTGGTAAAACGAAGTATCTGATCATTCCACTCATTACATCTCTTATTGTTACGCTTATTCTAAACAGTCTCATTATTCCAACATATGGATACATGGGTGCCAGCGTTGTAACTGTTATAACTGAAATCATTACGATGATCACATATATCTATTTGTTTATAACTAAATTTTCTAAGGAACGGGCATTCTTTTTTCATTCATGAATAATCCAATCAGTATAGTTATTCCAACGTTTCATAGAAAAGAAAGTCTTTTTCGACTTTTGAAAAATATATCTGACATAGGGTATAGGGGAGAGGTGGTGGTAGTAGAACAGGAAGAACGTCATGCAACAGAGATTGTTGCATTGGCAAAAAAATTATCGTTATCGATCGTGTACGTATATATGAAACATGCATCAACTGCGAGGGCCATGAACTTAGGTGTAGCGCATGCATCCGGAGATGTTATTCTTTTTCTGGATGATGATGTATTGGGAAGTCCTGGTTTTATTTCACATCATCTCGCAAATTTTTCTGATACACACATTGGGGCAACAGTAGGAAGGTGTATTACGAACGGTCAGCCCGTAGAAGCAGATGCAAAACGTACCGGACGGATAAACTGGCTTGGCTCATTTACGGACGGATTTTCGTCTACAATCCGACAGGAAGTAGACACGGTGATTGGCTGCAATACCTGTATCAGAAAAGATGTGTATCAAAAAGTAGGTGGCATAGATGAACGCTTTACCGGCAATGCCCTACGACTTGAGTCCGATTTATCTCTCCGTATAAAAAAAATGGGATATTCCATTATCTTTGATCCGACTGCAGAAATAACACATTTACGCGAGCCTACTGGTGGGGCAAGAAAAACTGAAGGAAGAATACAGTGGTATTTTGATTTTTTTAGCAATGAAACATATTTTTCCCTAAAACACCGGCCCGTGGTGTTACTTCCGTTATTCCTGCTAACAAAAATATCATGGGCATGTAGATGCATGTTCGGATTCGGCAGGGAAGTGAGCATGCGTTCTCTGAAAACGCCGTTTATGGGAATACGAGATGGCATCCACAAATATGCGGCGTGGACCCATATGAAACGCCTCACAAAACAGCCAACTGGCGCACCGGGTATATAATAAGATATATGGTAATCGGAGTAGACGCGGCGGTGTTATCTGTATCTGATGAGCGGTTAAAGGTTGGTGTATACCGGTATGTACTCCATGCGCTGGAAGAACTTGGGAAAATAGATACGGTAAACTCCTACAGACTTTATAGTTTTGATCCCATTGATGAATCTATTCTTAAACGGTTTGGTAACCGCATGGAAAATAGAGTATTGTGGCCTGTGAAAGGATGGGCCACTGTCCGTTTGCCACTAGAGCTTACGATTCATCCTGTAGATCTTTTTTTGGGTATGTCACAAATGGTTCCGGCAGCTGCAACACGATCTATTGGCTTTATATATGATTTAGGTTTTATTACCCGAAAAGAATCGTATGAAGGCTCCTTCGAAAAACTAAAAAAGCGGACAGAAGATATCACTATTCATTCTCAAAAAATTATAACTATTTCAAAAGCTGTGCAAAAAGATATTACCTCAGTGTATGAGTATCCTAAAAAAAATATCGCTGTATGTTATCCCGGTGTAGATAGCCGTTTTACAAAGAGCGGAATTTCATGGAAATCGCCCTCCCGCTATTTTCTGTTTGTCGGTGCACTAAAATCAGGGAAAAATGTTCCGGCTATCCTCAAAGGTTTTGCAACGTTTCTTTCTCATTCAAAAAGAATAGTTACATTGTATCTTGCAGGAGGAAATTATTGGGAGGACCCAGAGATCGATGAAACAATCCGTACTCTCAAGCTTCAGGATCGTGTGCGGAAATTAGGATATGTATCTGATGAAGCATTGCCAGAGTTATATAGAGGCGCTATTGCTTTGGTTTCTCCTTCTTTTCATGAAGGATTCTGCATGCCTGCCGCGGAAGCAATTGCATGTGGATGTCCTGTTATCACATCAGATACACCTGTTATGAAAGAGGTGCTTGGCAATACAGGTATATTTGTAGATCCTACAGATAGTAATCAGATAGCGCAGGCAATGTCTGACATAGCGTATAATGCAAAGAAACGTGCGCAGATGTCCATGCATGGCATAATAAAAGCTAAAGAATATTCATGGTCGGCACTGGGCACTTCTATCCTTCATGAGATTGAGCAAGCTTCATCAGTATAAAGATGTATATGCAGTTGTCGCTGTTTTAGCCGCATTTGTGTTGGTACTTTTATATAGCACACGAATGCTGTATTTTAGACTCGACACTGATTATAACGTTGCGATCCCTATGGCGCAGTTCGCCAGATTGGGAATTATGAAACCCACCTCTTTTTTGACATGGAATCCATACATTGGCTTAGGAAGACCAGTGCTAGGAGATCCATCTTCATTACTCTTTAGCCCATGGTTTATGCCATTTTTTTTAGTCTTTGGTGCTGTAAACGGACTACGGATAAATATAGCATTCACTATTATCTGTTCGGGTATTACGATGTGGTTTCTACTTCGCGCATTTGTGAAAGACCGTCATATCTCACAATGGGGCGCATTATTATATTCAACATCAGGTGCCATAGCTGCAATGATCGCATCGGGTCATATAGAAAAATTTCCGACATATGCATGTGCTCCAATAGTTTTTTATATACTGTTAAAGCGTCAGTATACACTTCAGAGATCAATGATACTTGGTCTTATCTATGCCGTATTATTTTTTTCCGTAGATTTTTATGGCATTTGGTTCTTTTCACTATTTTGGATTGTGTTTTCGCTTTATGACATTGTCAAAAAATATAAAACTATTGGGATGGTGTTGCATGAAGGCTTCATCATATACGGGATGTTTGCCATCTATGCTTCTGCCAAATTAATACCTTTTATACGGGATGTACTGCCTCATTTTTCCAGAGGCGCTTCGTTTAATCCGTTTATGGGGTCGATTCATTTCTGGCTTTTGCCGTTGCCATATATCATCCCTTGGCAGGTGCTTTTTTATGATAGACCCACATTGCAGCGCCTGCTGCAGTTTCGATATAACTGGTATGAATATTATGCATTTATAACACCATTTGCTGTTATTCCACTTTTGTATATAAGACGCGTGATGCAACAGAGAATAGTCGCATATGCGATCATATCGATTCTATTAGGTGCATGTTATATATCACTTCAATATGTCTATTCACCGTTTTATTGGATTGTGCATGTTTTGCCGATTGCAGGATGGTTCCGTGTCCCTCAGCGAATTGTTGTCCCGCTTCTGGTTCCGCTCGTTCTTCTCATATCGCTTTGTTTTGAGGCGTTATTGAAAGAATATGGTTTGCGTAGGCGAATAATTTTTTTGGGAATTGGCGTAACAAGTTTGCTTTGGACATTTGTCATGTCATATCACACAATGAAAACAGCCTTTGTTCCAAACCGGAATATAGAAGAGTTGGTCGTTCAGGAACTGCGCAGTAAAGATGCCGGTACATATTACGTTGCAACATTTGCATGCTGTCTGCAGCCATATTTATTTGATCAATCTATTCCGGTTTTGAATTATTATTATGGTTGGACGCCTGTGGGTCATCCGACATTTAAAACAATATCAGGTGATGCAAATGATTATTCGGCATTCACGTATATAAAACCTACATATATAATTGCAAATGGTACCGATGATTTTTCTGTATACGGATATACACAATATATAGCGAAACAGAATATTCGAGTATGGAAAACAGATCATCCAACCATATTGCCAACATTATGAAACCCAGTGTCGCAATTGTTAGGGGAGCGTTTCTGAATGCGTATGAGATGCAGTTTTATGAACCGCTTGTGTCATCGTATGATATTACAGCATTTGGATCACTGTGCCCGTATCATGATTCATTCACATTTCCCGTAAAAAAACTCCCAAGTCCAATGGATCTTCCAAATATTCCGTATAAATTACCTATTCTGAATAGACTGTTTGTAGATGCACATTATTTACTGGGACTTGAGTCTGCACTACAGGGATTTGATTTAGTACATACGGCAGAAACATATTTTCATTATACGCAGCAAAGTTTGAATGCAAAAAAGAGGGGATATGTAAAAAAGGTTATTGCAACAGTTCTGGAAAATATTCCGTTTAATAATGAAGGAATCCATGGAAGAAAATCGTTTAAAGAGCGCGCGCGAATAGAATTAGACCATATCATCGCACTTACCCAAAAAACAAAGGATGCACTGATAGCGGAGGGAGCAGATGAAACAAAAATTACAGTTGTGTCACATTTTATAGATTCAAAACGCTTTGCACCAAAAGCAGACACACAAAAGCGAAGATTTTATCAGCATAAAAAAGATTTCGTTTTGCTGTTTACCGGACGACTGGAAACATACAAAGGTGTGTACGATATATTGGATGCACTTGTGATATTACGAAAGGATCCGATGCTAAAAGGATACACCTGGTGGATGAAATTTGTGGGGCAAGGATCAGAATACACCTCCATGTTGAACGTGGAACGATTACTTGGTCTTACCGATGTTGTATCTCATTCAACAGCCTCATATACTCATATGCCGAATGTGTATGAGCGTGCTGATATATTTTTGGCACCAAGCTCTCCAACTCCAACATTTGAAGAACAATACTGCACGGCACTTCTTGAGGCACAGGGAGCAGGGTTGCCCATTGTGACAACAAGAACAGGAGGTATACCTGAAAACGTGGCATCAGCAGCTATACTTGTTCCACCGTGCAATGCTGGTGAAATAGCATATGCAATAAAACAATATATGCTTCACGCTTCTTTGCGACGTGAATATGGTGAACTTGCCCGAAGGAGAGCCATGCGCGTACATGACATATCGGTAGGATCAAGAAAAATTGCCGATGTATATGAAAGGGTTCTTGCATCATGAAATCAGGATCGTTTATTTGGATAATTCTGTGTAGCATTGCAGCGATATTTTTAGCACTAACGATTGGAAGTGCCCGTGTGGAATCGTTGACGTACGATGAGATTGTACATATAGAAGAAGGGCTTAACGCATGGAAGCGTCATACATTTGATATTGATACGAATAATCCTCCGCTTATCCGCGAACTTGCGGTTATCCCACTTCTTTTGTCATCGGAGACAAAAAATGCTGCGCAACCAAATATTCGGCTGTTTCCTTCGCGTATGGTTATTGTAGGATTAACGATGCTATTGGGTGCCGGTATTTTTTTGACTTCATCATGGTTTTTCGGTAGTGTTGCGGCCTCATTTGCACTCGCGCTCATGAGTGTTGATCCTACAATACTCGCGTATAGTCACTATATTACACAGGATATTGGGGCTGCACTATTTTTTCTACTCGGTTATATCTCTTTGGTGCAGATGCTTAAAAAACCCTCCTGGAAATTGTTTATCTGGCATGGTATCTGCATGGGGCTATTGGCTTCATCAAAAATTACGCTGTTACCTTTTTATGCGGTCAGCGCTTCTATTGTTACCTTTTTTATACTGAAGAAACATGTGTTTCTACACATACTAGAACATGGAGGACGTATCATCGTCTCGATAATTACATGTGCGCTGGTTGTGTGGGGTACATACTTTTTTACTTGGAATGTTGTTGTCGTTCCAACTTCGCGTGAAGGAAGAGTGTCTGATGCCGTGTTATCGTATGGAAAGACACACAATAATATGGTTCTTGTAAAGGGGCTGTATTTCCTTCAGTATCAAAAAATCCCCTTGGGAAATTATCTGGCGGTAATAAAAAATACAGCAATTCGTTCTCTTCAACCTTCACCCGCATTCTTCTTCGGTAAAGAATATACTTACGCACGCTGGTATTTTATGGTTGTGAACATACTCGTAAAAACTCCTATTGCGCTTGTATTGTTAACGCTCATCGGAATCTGGAATGGCCTGTCATATAAAGCAACACGGAGGGAAACGTGGATACTTCTTATCCCAATACTCTCAATGCTTTTTGTATCTTTTATATCACCCCTGCAACCGCAGATACGGTACATGTTACCGCTCTATCCATTTATGTATATGTTGGCAGG
This sequence comes from uncultured Gammaproteobacteria bacterium, assembly GCA_964430295.1. Taxonomy (GTDB): domain Bacteria; phylum Patescibacteriota; class Microgenomatia; order UBA10105; family UBA927; genus CAYGFH01. Next base: position 764 of record CAYSEV010000043.1, on the reverse strand, counting down.
ATTGTCATTTCCTCCTACGTGGTCATTGCAGCGGTATTTTGTGCTTCTACTATTCGGATGGAGCATTATATCTGCTTTTGGGCAATACCCTCATTTTACTTCATATGCAAATGAATTAGCAGGAAATAGAGAAACACGATACGCTCTCTTTTCTGACAGTAATCTTGACTGGGGTCAGAGTCTGCCATCACTTTCAATCTTCATAAGAGATCGGAAACCTCAACATGTGCGGTTTTCGTATTTTGGTCGCGATGATGCATCTGCATACGGTTTTACAAGTACACTACCATTCGGAAGTTTCAAATCTAATGAAATATGTGCATTCCATGATATAGCATATCCGGAATATACGGGTGAGCCCATGACGATTATAAGCGTGTCCAACTGGTACGGGTGCGGATACACAAAACAACCACAATTTGCAGCTTCTCGTATTCAGGATGTTGTTGCCGATTCGTTCCTAATGTTTAAATAAAGCGTTATCGTGTCGAAAGCAAAAAATAAACAATAAGCATCATATTAATTGTGGCCAATGGGAACAGAGAACTGATATATAGTTGGAGAATATGTATACCCTTTTTTTGTAAGACTTGTGCAATGCGGGCTATACCAAATGCAACAAGCGGTAAACACCCAACAAACATACGTCCACTATATGATGCACCCTGCCACCAGATACTCCAAATGGAAATAAGAAAAATCTGCGTGATGCAGATTAATGAAAATGTTATAAATAAACGGTTCGTTTTTTTTATCCATAAACC
>CAYSEV010000042.1:0-11918 GCA_964430295.1 uncultured Gammaproteobacteria bacterium | reverse complement strand
TACCAAGCATAATGCGACGCTTTGCCTCAGCACCAAACGATGATCGTGGATTGCCGTAGCGAACGCCGTCGTATCGGGCCAAATTACTACTCACCTCGGAACGTTGTACAACGGTGTATACCCCTATTGCATACTGCGGGTTTAATATCGTTCCCTTTTTCGCATCATCACTGATCGGAACCAAATTCACACTACATCCAAGAGATTCAAACACCTTGCCTGCTTCTTCCAATGCTTTTGCTGCAGCATTTCCTTTAAGATGCGGATGATCTATATAACACAGCCCAACACGCATTCCTTGCACATTTCCATCCAGGTTTTTTGTAAAATCGGGTACTTCCTTTGTGCTACTTGTGGCATCGTACATATCACTTCCTGCAATATGGTTCATAACTATGGCGCAATCTTCTACCGTTTTACCGATTGGACCGGGACTGTCTGTAGAGGACGCCATAGACACAACACCTGCTCGACTTACCCGGCCGTAAGTTGGTTTAAATCCGACAACACCGCACCATGCTGCTGGTTGGCGAATGGATCCGGCTGTTTCAGAACCAAGAGAGACAATACAGGAATCACTTGCCACCGCCGCTGCACTGCCACCAGATGATCCACCCGGAAGATAGTCCGGATTTACCGGATTTTTGGTAGGACCAAAATCGGAAGTTTCAGTACTGGAACCATGCGCCCAGGCATCCATATTTGTTTTGCCTATAATAACTCCGCCAGCATTTTTCAGTTTTTTGGTGACAGTTGATTCATACGGAGGCATGAAATTTTTTAGGACATTGGATGATGCTGTTGTCGTAAGCCCGACAGTCAGGAAATTATCTTTTACAGCCACAGGCACCCCTGCCAATGGAGTTTCAGTCAGAGATGTTGCCTGCTTCAGTGCATCAGGATTCTGCGCCAAATAGATGTTCAGCTTTTTGTTGTTATTCACAATGGCTTTCTCAACATCCGCATATAACTCTTTATGAGAAATCTCTTTCTTTTTGAGCTTGGTAATCGCCTGTTTTAACGTTAATGTATTCAACGATTTCATATGTTTTATTGTCAATTCCGAACTTAGAACTCAGAACTTAGAACTCTTTTACGCTTCCCCCTGATCAATGACCTGATCTACCACAAAAAAACCGTCATGAGTATGAGAGGCATTTGCGAGTGCCTGCTCCTGCGTAAACATCCTATCTTCATCAACCACATCTTCGCGCAGTACGTTGGAAAGTCCGGTCATATGCACAGCAGAGACGTTTGACACATCGACCGCATTTACATCTTCAACAACAATGAGGGTATCGGAAAATTCTTTGGATAATTTCTCGGCTTCCGCATCAGTTACCGGGATATTTGCGAGGGTCGCTACATGTTTTACATCAGATGTGGTAAATGAATTTGCCATGTTGTCCATCATTATATCGCAAAATTGCCACGGTGTGTGAGCGTGGTATTGCCAAATATGATTTTTTTCGATACCCTATTCTCCATGACACAATATCAGAAGTTTTTCCAAATGATGATAGAAGAAAATAAAGAGTTATTTGATAACTTTCAGGGTATCCATGATGCGTATGTATTAAACCCGCAGCTTAATCAGGCAAAATTTAATTCAATCGGAAGTGAAGTAGTAGATGTGATACGTGAGTATGAACGAAAGCTGTGTGGCAATATGAACGCTGGTAAATACGGGGCATTTTCATCTAATCTTTCTCAAAAATTCTGGGATCATATCCGTAAGGTATACAGAAAAATTGACTTCATAGGGGCGCAGGTCGGTTAGAATAAGCAGAAATCACTACTAATCAATAATTGATAGTACTTTTTCGTTAACTTCAACTCCAAATATCTCTTTATATGACTGTTGAAATAATTTGGTTTTTCTAAAATTCTCAAATAAAGGCCAGGAAAGATACTCATCTTTATCTATTCTGCCATTTTTCCCAATTTCCTTCATTATGAGTACTGAGGTATCATATTCTTCTTTTAGAACTGCTACCGCCAATTTGTATTCACTTGAACTTGCACTCCAATCCTCTTGAGATAATAAATCTAGCATTTCTTGCTTTTTATCCATTTTATAACAAGCTATTGCTTTGTTAATAAATAAACTTTTTCGGATAGCTTCATTTGATAATTTTTGTTTCAAATGTGTTGTTGCAAAACTTAGCAGATTATAAGCTAAACTGTATTGTTTATTACTTAATAATTTGACACAAATATCGTTATTCAAATTCATGTCGGCTAATGCGATGTCATTTGGATAAAATTTTCTCCACAATAATTGCGAAAGTTTAATTCCAACTTCAAAGATATACAAATATGATTGCTTAAAATACTTTGAATCGACTCCTAGCTTAGTGCCCAGTACTATTTTTTTATCTAAATCGCAGTTATGCTTTTTGCATTCTCTTAAGTATTGCTCGTTAACAATACCCTTGTTATGTACAAGTAAATGCCTTCGTTGTATTATTTCTACAAATTCTGGCCATACTTGAATTGTTGATTTAATTTCAATTTTTAAATAGGATTCAACCCAGTCAATAAAATCAGTGATTGGTTTTCGAATAATTGAATCTACTTCAATGTCCACGATTGAATCTCTAGCTTCTTTAATTGAGTTGTATTTAGCAAGTTCTTTCAAGCCAATTTTTATTTCAGATGAAAACATTACCTCATAAAAATTTAGAAGAATATGTTTAATTAGTCTTGAACGAAATGAGTCAAATTCTGCTACAAGTGATATCAATAAACTTTCGCTAACTATTGAAATAGCATACTTATTAATTTCTTTTGTTTCATGTAATTTTGCAATCTTAGACCCATACGGTGATTTAACTTTGTATGTATTCTTTTTTTGAACCACACCATACTTTGTAAGAAATTTATTGTATTCTTTAACTGACTTATTGTATTTCGCAATAAGAATACCAATAGAAAGAGGGAAAGCGCTGTTTATACTATCTAACTGACTTGTAAATAGGAGAATAGTTTCTATTACTGGGTTTTTCGGCAGATTCTCAGTATTGTTCATTAATTTGTTCTGATGGGCATAATTCAAAATCTCCTTTCTAAAGTGATAATACAACTTAGAAAATTATTTTTCAAATAACATAAATATTCTGCATGATATCAATCAGTATTTGTAGCGTTTATATCATCTATTTCAGCCTCTGCCGTTTCCCACGGGTAAATAACAACCTTGCTGCGTAAATTCAGTGCTGATTCTTGTTCTGGAGTTGCTTCAAAATTTTCATTTGTCATTCTGCCGGTAAACACATGTGTAAATATAGAGAGGTCTATTGGCGTTTTCCGATACACGCGCGTTACACTTACATACAGTAAATTTGCATCAGGATACACCATTTTTATAATAGAAGCAGCAAGTCGTGCAGATTCCCCACTGAATGTATTGCATTCAACAACCAGGAGTGTTGGCTGTGGACCGACTTCGGGACTGAGAGATGCGGCAAAGGGCAACAGCTGAACAGGCCTACCTTGTACATAATTACACTTTACCTGCACAGGAAGCATTGGGACAATCTTCAGTTTATTTGCAATCATTGTTGCCGGTACTGCCCCGTTTCGAAGAATGGGGCACACAGCACTGATACGGATCTTTTTTTCTTCGCAGTGCACTCTGATCTCATCAATCAGTGCTCTGACGATAGCATCGTACTCACTCCATGACATCGGGTTCGTATCTTCAAGTGTAAATACCTTTGTTTTTGTCATATTTATATTGGCATACATGCTTTTTTAAGCGTCACACGCACATCAGGCAACACAGGCCTTAACCATATACCATAATAGGCACATGTCTCCACCCGGGCACCCCGATATGGAGAAATATCCAAATCAGACCACATAAAACTACCCCGAATCAAATACAACACAAAAGCAATCACAACAATACTGACTAAACCCACAAAAAAATACTGTATTTTTGTATGCATATGGTGTTATATCCGTTCAGAGATAGATATACGTGCATTTTCAGCCGTGTCATCGGTAAGTTTCGATAGTTTTGGCAGTGTCCCGTATGCTACCTTAATGGCGCGTGCGATAAGCCAGTCTGCAATCTGCGGATTTTTCGGAAGTAGTGGTCCATGAAAATACGAACCGATCGAATTTTTATATACCGCTCCCTCATATCCGTCTTCGCTGTTATTTCCATATCCTTTTATCACTCTGGCAAGCGGTTTCATTTTCTCACCTAACTTCGTTCTGCCGCCATGATTTTCAAAGCCAACAATTTGAAGTCCCTGTAGATATGGAATGTTTATGACTTCCGCTACAATATTGCCTATACATCGCTTTGCCTGATCCCCGGGGTGCACAGTAACAAGATCAAAGATACCGGCTCCGGGTATATCAGCTCCTTCATATGGACGGTAATAATTTCCTACAAACTGATATCCAGCACATACAAAAAGTCCCGGGACATCGCGCTCTATCATGGATTTTACGACCGGACCTTTGTTTCCCAGGAAATCCTCTCCTGCCAGTTTCTGCTGACGATCCTGAGCCCCGCCCATAAATACAATATGGCATTCCTTCAGTTTTGAAATAGGTGTTTCAAGCGTGATTGGCACAATAGTGGCGTCTATATCTCTCCACTGACACCGTTTCAGAAGCACGATGACATTTCCACGATCTCCATACGTACTCATAAGATCCGGATAGAGCCAGGCGATATTCAGTTTATATTTCATATGTTTCATTTGTCATTCCCGACCTGATCGGGAATCTAATCCGGATCCCCGCCTTCGCGGGGATGACAATCAATATTATAAAATTTTTCTTCCTGTCAGAATTTTTCGTATATCGAGCATTGCGGAATAGGTAGCGAGTACATAGAGCGTTTCTCCCTGTTTCGTGTGAAGTAATCCCTCATCAAGTGCTTTTTTCAAATCTGACTGAACAAGCAGATGTTTTTTATCTGCATATTGCACACGCAGCGCCATATCATACACACGATCTCCGGAAACAACAATTGTCGTTTTTGCTGGGATCAGTTCTACTTCTATATCCCAAATCCAACTTACATCACGGCCGTCAGGGATTCTGTCATTCAGTGCAAGAAGTATCGTTTTTGGCTTCATATCTAGTACAGCACGAAGTGATGCAGTGAATCCTGCCGGATTTTTTGATAAAAACAATTTAATCTTTTTTCCATTTACATCAAACTCTTCCTGCCTGCCAAAAGCAGGACGAAACCCGACAAGTGATGAGCGTATCTCAGCATCCGGAATACGCAGCTCTCGCGCCGTAAGGACGGCAGCCAATGTATTGTATGTGTTATACAAACCTGGCAACGGAGAATTCCAGGAGGAAATAGATACCTGCGGCCGTTTGTCTCCGCAGACGGTACAGTACCAATCACCCAGATGTGAGAAGTAATAGCTGCTGTATGCAAGCCTTCCGCCACAATACTGACAAAAGATAGAATCTGTTGCATGATCTACATTTCTATCCTGCCGGAACTGTTCAGATAGTCCAAAATAAACAACACGTGCATCTGTCTTTTTCCCGAAAGAAGCCACAAGAGGATCATCAGCATTGAGGATAACTGTAGATTCCGGTGGCAATTTTTTCAGAGACCGCTGCCATTTTTCTGCAATCACATCGACTTCACCATACCGGTCCAGCTGATCACGGAATAAATTCAAAATTACAATTGTCTTTGGTGTCACGAACCGCAATACATGTGGCAGGGAATTTTCATCCACTTCAAAAACACCATAGTCATACTGCACCCCATAGTGAATCACACATGAAGATACAACACCGTTAAGCAAATTTGCCCCGCTTGTATTATGTATAACTGTATATCCCTGCTTCGTCAAAATTGTTGAGATCATCGATGATGTGGTCGTTTTTCCGTTTGTACCAACCACCAGAAGTATGCCTTTTGTAAACGAACGGGAAAGTGAAGACAGAAGTGAAGGAGAAATGGTGAGTGCTATTTCTCCCGGCCAGGTTGCACCGGCTCCCAACTGAAGGGTAGTACTGATCCAAGAGACGGCTTTACCTGCCATGATGGCAATGCGATCACGAATACTCATACCCTATTATCGCACACTGTTTCACAGACGTAAAAATACTGCTATGATAGAGAACATGTTGACTGTTAAAACGTCTATTAAACAAAGTGCTATCCATGGAACCGGCGTATTTGCTGCCGAAGACATCGCAAAAGGAACAATTGTATGGAAGTATGAACCACTCCTTGATATAGGGCTAACAAAAGAACAAATGCAGGCGTTACCGGATATAGCAAAAAAAACATTCCTGAATTATGCCTATCATGATGCCGAAGACGGGCTGTATATTTTGTGCTTTGATGATGCACGGTTTATGAATCATGCAGACGATCCAAACACAACACAAATACCCAATGACATCGATACGCAGGGATATACAGTTGCGACAAAAGACATCAAATCAGGAGATGAAATCACCTGTGATTATCGCATTGTCGACGATGATATAGCAGATAAACTAGGCACGGCATTCACTGCTTAATTTGGTAGGTCAAATACTATCTTTTTATCTTTGTAATCCACTTTCAGTAGTACTCCTGGAAGTATCTTTTTCTCTATAATTTGCAAAGACAGTTCGTCTAGAATCGTATCTTGTATGGCTCTCTTGAGCGGTCGTACGCCATATATTGGATCATATCCAATCGTTGCAATATGTTCGCGAACGGCATCGGTAAAGGAAATTGTTATCCCATGTGTTGCCAATCGTTTTGTCACGAGAGATAACTGTATGTCTACAATTTGTTCTATGAGATCTTTTGTCAACGCATGGAATATCACCATATGATCCAATCGGTTTAAAAATTCAGGGCGGAAATGTTTTGTGACAATATCCATAACACGTGCTTCCATCTTTTCTGCATCCTTACCTGAATAGGTCTGGATAACATCACTGCCTAAATTAGATGTCATAATAATAATGGTATTTTTAAAATTCACAACTCTTCCCCGACCATCTGTGAGCCGTCCATCATCCAAAACCTGTAAAAAGATATTAAAGACAGACGGATGCGCTTTTTCGATTTCATCAAATAACACGACACTATACGGATGTCGGCGTACAGCTTCCGTAAGCTGACCACCTTCTTCATAGCCAACATATCCTGGAGGAGCCCCGACTAAACGCGCCACACTGTGAGATTCCTGATACTCACTCATATCGATACGGATAATAGCCTTTTCATCATTAAATAACTCTTCTGCCAACGCCTTGGCTGTTTCTGTTTTACCAACCCCTGTCGGACCTAAAAATAAAAACGTTCCGATAGGCTTTTCTGTTTCAGACAGTCCCGCTCTGTTTCTGCGGATGGCCTTTGCTACAGCACCAATGGCCGCATCCTGTCCGACTACGCGTTTTCGAAGTGTATCTTCAAGGTGGGCCAGTTTTTGTGATTCCGTTGACAGCAATTTTGTCACAGGGATACCAGTCCAACGGGCAACAACAGATGCAATGTCATCTGATGTCACTTCTTCACGAAGCAGTTTTTCTTCGTCCGGTATTTGCTTCCATTGATCTTCAAGTTCCTTAATAGTTTTTTCGCTTTGTGGAATTTTTCCGTATTTTATTTCTGCTGCTTTTTCAAGCAGTGCGTCTCTCTCTGCTTTTTCCAGTTGTACACGCAGCTGATCCAATTCAACACGCTGTTTCTGAAGTTTTCCAATAATATCTTTTTGCGATTCCCATCTGGTATTCAGTGTTTTATTTTTTTCTTTAAGAGAAGACAATTCATCTTCCACTTCTTTCATACGGGTCGTATTTTTTTCTCGTTTGAGTGCAGCCTTTTCGATTTCCAGTTGTGTAACTGTTCTGTTTACTTCATCCAACTCAATCGGCATACTTTCTGTATTAATTTTCAGTGCAGAAGCGGCTTCATCAACAAGGTCTATCGCTTTATCCGGTAAAAAGCGGTCAGCAATATAGCGGTTGGAAAGGGATACGGCAGTTACAAGCGCATCATCGGTTATACGGATGCCGTGATGAATTTCGTATTTTTCCTTGATGCCTCGAAGTATGGCAAGAGCGTCTTCACTGGATGGCTCACTCAGATATACGGGTTGGAACCGCCGTTCAAGTGCAGCATCCTTTTCTATATACTGCCTATACTCACGTACTGTTGTTGCCCCAATTGCATGAAGCTCTCCGCGCGCCAATGCTGGTTTTAGGATATTGGCGGCATCCATACTGCCTCCCACCGCACCAGCCCCGACGAGCGTGTGCAGCTCATCCATGAATAGAATATACTTTCCGCCGGCTTCGTTTACCGCTTTCAGAAGCTTCTTTAACCGCTGTTCAAATTCACCTCTGTAAGCACTACCCGCTACAAGTGAGGCAACGTCCAGAGACAGCAGTTCTTTGTCTTTGAGGGTGGATGGCACATCTCCGGTTACGATACGAATTGCCAACCCTTCGACAATGGCTGTTTTTCCTACTCCGGGATCTCCCAGTAACACGGGATTATTTTTGCTTCTTCGAGCTAATATTTGCATGACCCGACGAATTTCTTCATTGCGTCCGATAACGGGATCAAGCTTTCCACTGCGCGCTTTTTCTGTCAGATTTACACAGTACGCTTCAAGCGGATTTTTATTGTCATCTGGTGGTTGATATTGTATATCCACAGCGCCCTCCGTAGCGTTTGCGAAGGAGGGTAATTCTCCTTCAATTTTATACCAATGGAATTATAGAGCCTCTGGCACTCTATTGTCAAGAGTGCTAAATACAATGAAAAGAGTCATTTCGAGCAACGCGAGAAAACTAGTGGTAACGTTTAAGTGTCATTTCGAACAAAGTGAGGAATCTAGTGAGCGTAAAGATCCTCCATCATCGGGTTCATATTCTTTATCAATGCAAGTTTTTTTGCTCTTCTATAATCCTTCACCCTCTTTTCGTTCTCTATGGCAGTTGTAGGATCAGAAAATTCCTCATACCAAATCAATTTGTACATTCTGTATCTCGCAGTAAAAGAATTCGGATTCACATGCATGCGATGCTCAAGAATTCTCCTTTGTAAATTATTTGTAATTCCCGTATAAAATACTGAATTGGTATAGTTTGTGAGTATATAAACAAAATATTGTTTATTCATACAACGCGAATGCTAGATTTCTCGGTCGTTACACTTCTTCGAAATGACGTGTCATATGCCCATTTCCAGACTCATATCAATAGGGGTCATGCCGCATTTTTTATAGAATTTAATGCCGCGTTCATTGTCATAATACACATTCACATATACCTTTCCATATCCACGTGTTCGTGCCCATTCTTTGAAAGCACTAACCAGTTTTTCTCCGATTCCTTTGGACTGATATCCGGGATTCACAGTCATACTATAGATTTCCGCCATCTTGGTTTTTCTATAACTTATGTCCTTATGTCCTCCGGCAAGATATCCCACTATCTCCTGATCCGCCAGAGCAAGGTAGATTATAGACGCATCATCTTCAATTGTTTTTGTGAAGTATGACAGTCCTCTGTCATCCAAGGGCCATGCTAAATCCAATAGAGTATCGTACGCTGCATTATCTTTGTGTAAATCGACATGGAGTGTGCGAAGAACAGGAATATCTTCGAGCGTTGCAGTCCGTATGGTTATGTTCATATATGGTCATTATACTTCCCGAATTCATAGGGAACAATTGGCTTGGAAAATTTTCCATGCACTGCATAATAGAAGGCCACATAATGCCATTTGTATACCATTGTCCAGAATCCCTCTTTATGAAAGCGGCGCAGTGAAAAAAACATACCGGGAATATTCAACAATCCATACCTTCCACCCGCATCCTGAACACTTTTTGCAATAAGATGATCCTCGCCCATAAATAAGGTTTCATCAAAACCTCCAACCGTTTCAAACCAGGATTTTTTCACAATAATAGCCGCCCCAAGTGCTACAGGATGAATGAAGTGCAGTAGATATATGAGGACAGTTCCATACCAGAAAAGTAAAAGATACCGTAACTGCGGCGAATCAAATCGGAAATAAAAACTGGCTATATCCAGTTTCCGTTTCATAAACTCTTGAAGTGATATATCTAAAACCTTTTTGGTAAAGCGAGTATCTGCATCCAAAAACAGCAATACATCACCTTTTGCTTTTTTTGCTCCCACATTCCGTTGTATGGCTGGTCCTCTCTGTGTTGAGATTACAACGTCACATCCATATGACTTTGCCAGAGAAACAGTCTTATCTTCTGACCCGCCATCGGAAACTATAATCTGAGTTTCTGTGGGAAGGGAAGTATGAAGCAGATCCAAAAGTGCGGGAAGGTAAGCTGCTTCATTCAGAGTCGGGATAATCACGGAAAGCATACAGATTACATAGAACGAAGTGCTTTTATGCGCTCTGCAATCGGCGGATGGGTATCAAACAGTCCGGAAAACCATGCCCCAAAGTCTTTTCCCTTAAACGGATTTGCTATAAACAAATGGGCAGTTGCATTTGTTGCTGCCTCAAGTACTTCGCGATCTTTGGATATTTTTTCCAGCGCCCTTGCGAGGCCTTCAGGATAGCGGGTTAAATTTGCCCCGGATGCATCTGCCAAAAATTCCCGTTTTCTTGAAATAGCAAGCTGAATCATGGTTGCTATAATTGGAGAGATAATGGCCAGGACTATACCTACAATCATAAGAATCCCCTGCAACTGACTGTTGTCATCATCGCGGCTTCTTCTGCCACCACCCCACCAGAGACTGCGCATAAACATATCGGCAAGGAATGCTATGGTCCCGGCTAATACCCCGACAATTGCCATCAGCCGGATATCATAATTTTTTATATGTGATAATTCATGTGCGATCACACCTTCCAGTTCCCGCCGTTCCATCCGTTCCAGTATTCCGGTCGTAGCGCATACCACTGCGTGTTCCGGATCGCGACCTGTGGCAAATGCGTTCATAGCAGTGTCATCGATCACATACAGTTTTGGTTTTGGGAGCCCCGCTGCGATACACAAATTTTCTGTGACGGTAAAAAAATCAAAATCCCGTCTTCTGTCCGCAGGCCGTGCGCCAGACATAGACAACACAATCTGATCTCCAAAGTAGTAACTCACAAAGCTGGATATGACGGAAAAAATCACTGCACCGAACATCCATGAATTTCCATACCCCAATGCATTGCCCATCACGTATCCCGCAAATACAACAAACACCACAAACCCTACCATAAATGCGTAGGATTTCATGATATTTGAACGGATTTGAGAATGTATAGACATACTCATACAGTACACTCCTTTTAAAGGATTCTGATTATGGAACCCCTGACTATACAGAAGACTGATGCGATGCTCAGTCGAATTTCACTTTGGTAGCAGCGCGTTCTGATTCTTCGACTTTAAAGAATTCTTTTGCTGTAAATCCAAACATGCCTGCAAGCATATTGTTCGGGAACACTTTTACCTTTAGGTTGTACTCCATCAATTGTGTGTTATAGAACTGTCTTGCATAGGCTACTTTATCTTCTGTGTCAGAAAGTTCTTTTTGTAACTGTATAAACCCATCATTTGCCTTCAGTTGTGGATATGCCTCCGCCACGGCAAACATAGACTTTAATGCACCGGTAAGCATATCATCAGCTTTTGCTGTAGCAGCAGGAGTTTTCGCCGTCATAAGCGCACTGCGGGCTTTGGTCACTTCCGCAAATACAGTTTTTTCATGTTTTGCGTACCCTTTTACCGTCTCAACCAGATTTGGAATCAAATCTGTTCTGCGTTTGAGTTGAATATCTATCTGTCCCCATGCTTCATCGATCTGAGTGGATTCAGTGACAAGTCCGTTATAGAGGGACCATACATACAGCGCAATCAATACGAGGACTGCTATACCTATCAACATTGGATTCATATACACCCTCCTTTATAAATCTTTAT
>CAYSEV010000041.1:0-12284 GCA_964430295.1 uncultured Gammaproteobacteria bacterium | reverse complement strand
TATGCTCATATTGATGCTCCAGGACATGCAGATTACATCAAAAACATGATCACTGGCGCCGCACAAATGGATGGAGCTATCCTTGTTGTTTCCGCTCCAGATGGTCCTATGCCACAAACCCGTGAGCATATCTTGCTTGCAAATCAGGTTAACGTTCCGGCCATCGTTGTCTTCATGAACAAATGTGACATGGTGTCTGATCCAGAACTTCTTGATCTCGTTGAAATGGAAGTTCGTGAATTGTTAACAAAGTATCATTTCCCAGGAGACACCATTCCGGTTATCCGAGGAAGTGCTATCAAAGCAATTCAGGGAGATGCAGCTGCAGAAGCAAAGATCCAGGAACTTATGGATACTTGTGATACCTATTTCCCAGAACCAAAGCGAGAACTCGATAAGCCATTCCTTATGCCTATTGAAGACGTCTTCTCGATCAAAGGTCGAGGAACAGTCGTTACCGGTCGTGTAGAACGCGGACGTGTAAAGGTTGGGGATGCCATCGAAATCGTTGGAATCAAAGCAACACAGTCTACAGTTGTAACTGGAGTTGAAATGTTCCGAAAACTTCTTGATGAAGGACTGGCAGGAGACAACGTCGGCGTACTTCTTCGAGGAATCGAAAAAGAACAAGTGGAAAGGGGCCAAGTGTTGGCAGCCACAGGGAGTGTCAAACCTCACACAGAATTCGAAGCTGAAATTTATATTTTGGCCAAAGAAGAAGGTGGACGACACACACCATTTTTCTCAGGATATCGACCACAATTCTTTATCCGCACAACCGATGTAACTGGAGAAGTTACATTGCCAGCAGGAGTAGAAATGGTTATGCCTGGAGATAGTACAAAGATGACAGCAAAACTGATCGTACCGGTTGCACTTGAAGAAGGACTGCGATTTGCACTCCGAGAAGGTGGTCACACGGTGGGAGCAGGTGTCGTAACAAAGATTATCGCATAACATATCTTAGCTGCCCTAAGGATGCGCGCGAGCATACATTAACATGCCAAAAGGAAGAATTAGAGTACGTTTAAAAGCATACGATAGCAGAATCATTGATGATTGCTGCCAAAAAATTCTGGACACAGCCGTCCGGACAGGAGCTCGGGTTATAGGACCTGTGCCACTTCCAACGGATCGTGAGCATTTTAACGTCGCGCGCAGTCCGTTTATTGACCGTAACAGTCGCGAAGATTTTATGATTAAAACGCATAAGCGTTTAGTAGACATCATGGAACCGACCGACAAAACGATCGATCAGCTTATGCATCTCGATTTACCCGCAGGGGTGGATGTAGAGATTAAAATGTGATATAATTTAGCGCATTGAGATACTTTGTCTCGAATGTGGGACAAAAGTCTCGGATGAGTCATTGAAGTGACCTCGCCGAGCGGGGTCATTTTTATTGAGTATGAATACATTATTGGGTACAAAACAGCGACAGTCACAACAATTTACCGAAGATGGTAAACGTATTCCTGTGACAACAATTCAGGTTGGCCCATGTTTTGTTACAAACATTGTAGAAGGCGGACATTATCGAAATGTTCAGCTCTCATTTGGTAACGCAAAACATTCTACCAAAGCAATGGACGGACATATGAAAAAAGCGGGGCTTACTATTAAACCCCGTTTTTTGCGTGAAGTGCGAATCGATGAAAAAGAAGAAGGACTTACAGTTGGACAGCAACTTACCGTAGATACTGTATTTCAAGTTGGAGATAGTATCACCGTTACAGGCACATCAAAAGGTAAAGGCTTTGCCGGAGTTGTTAAACGACACGGGTTTGCTGGCGGTCCACGAACACATGGACAGTCAGATCGTGAACGCGCACCAGGTTCTATTGGACAAACCACAACACCAGGAAGAGTCTACAGAGGAAAACGCATGGCAGGACGCATGGGTAATGACACCGTTACAGTAAAAGGACTTGTTGTTGTCGCAGTAGATGCACAAACACATACTCTTACTGTGAAAGGGATTGTTCCAGGCGGCAAAAATGGATTATTAACGATTCAAAAAGTAAGCTAATATGGCAACAACAAAACCATCAAAAACAAAAGCACCAAAAGCCTCAATAAAAAAAGAGGTTAAAAAAGTTGCATCTGTTAAAACGGCAAAAACAACCACGACAAAGCCAGTGAAAAAAGTGGCGGTGGAAAAAGTTGCACGCAAAGTAGATGGATTGAATGTTCAGGTCTTTTCTACAGATGGGTCAGAAAAAGGAACACTCGCTCTTCCAAAAGAAGTGTTCGGAGAAAAGGTAAATAAACAACTTATGTCTCAATTTGTCCGCGTATATCTGGCTAATCAACGCCAGGGTGGAGCAAACACAAAGACACGAGGTGAAGTAGAAGGATCATCCAGAAAAATTTACAAACAAAAGGGAACCGGACGTGCGCGACATGGTAGTATCCGAGCTCATATCTTTGTGGGTGGAGGCGTCGTATTCGGTCCTGTTTCGCATGATTTTTCTATGACAATGCCAACAAAAATGAAGCGAAAAGCACTATGCAGTGCACTTTCAGCTCAGCTTCATGAAGGTGGTATTACCGTGGTAGAAGGATTTGAAAAACTTGAAGCAAAAACAAAAAATATGGCAGCATCTCTCCGAGCACTCGGGGTGGACACAAAAGCACTACTTGTACTTTCAAACGCTGCATCAACAGTCGCTCGAATCACGAAAAATATAGATGGTGTACACATGACTCCAGCTTCATCGCTGAATGCCTATGATGTATTAACACATAAGCATATTGTATTCATGAAAGACGCTATTACACTTGTACAGGAAATTGTTACAAAAGCATAACTATGTATATTAAACGACCGGTTATTACAGAAAAGACGTTACTACTCGCGAGTCGAGGTTGGTATACGTTTGCAGCAGATGCAGCAGCATCAAAATACGATATAGCAACCGAAATTTCACGCATGTATAAGGTGAATGTGGTAGCAGTCCGGACAATCACCATGCATGGCAAAGTGAGACGTGTTGGTCGTAAAGCTATTCCAACAGCGAAAGCTGACTGGAAAAAGGCAATGGTCACGCTGAAAAAAGGTCAAAAGATAGATGCATTTGAAATTACAACCCCGCAAACAGCGGAAACAAAAACAACATAACTATGAACAAAGGACATAAATCATTGACAGGCATTCTCAAAAAGAATTCAGGACGTGATGCAAAAGGTCATGTGTCAGTTCGTCATCAAGGTGGACGACAAAAGAGATTTTATCGAACGATAGACTGGATGCGAGAAAAAGAAGGTATAGTTGGTACCGTTGTGTCAATTGAATACGATCCGAATCGCACTGCGGAGATCGCCTTGATCAGTTATGCTGATGGAGAAAAACGATATATCAGTGCGCCGGTAGGTCTTGAAGTTGGCATGACGATTGTGTCGGGAAACACTGCAGATATAAAACCAGGAAATGCAATGCAGCTTGGTAGTATGCCTGTCGGTACTATGGTGCATAATGTAGAAATTAAGCCTGGTCATGGTGCTCAAATGATGAGAAGTGCCGGAACATACGCGACAGTGCTATCAAAAGATGGAGATCTGGTACAATTAAAGCTCCCATCAGGGGAAGTTCGGGTGTTTAAAAGTACCTGCAAAGCAACAATTGGTCAGCTTGGAAACATTGAACACAGAAATGAAGTCATTGGTAAAGCAGGACGAAGTCGTCACATGGGTATACGACCTGCGGTTCGAGGAGTCGCTCAAAACCCACGATCTCATCCTCATGGAGGTGGAGAAGGACGAAGTGGAATTGGACTGAAGTCACCAAAGAGTCCGTGGGGTAAGCGAACATTGGGTAAAAAGACAAGAAAATTGGTAAAATACAGCGATACAATTATCGTCCAAAGGAGAAAATAATATGGCACGAAGCAGTAAAAAAGGAGCAAATATTAATGCAAAGTTACTTGCAAAAGTAATGAAGCAAAAAGCAGGCGGAGATCGAGCGCTCATAAAAACATGGGCACGAGCTTGTGAAATTCCACCGGAATTTGTGGGACATAAATTTGCTGTTCATAACGGTCGTGCACATATTGAAGTATTTGTATCAGAACTTATGGTAGGTCACAGACTCGGAGAATTTGCTCCGACTCGTACATTTAGAGGACATGGACAGGTTACAAAGAGAACAATGGATAAAACATAACATATATGGAATACCAAGCAACATCAAAATATATTCGAACTGGTACGCGCAAATTGCGACTTATCGCAGATTTAATTCGGCCTATGAAGCCATCAGATGCGCTTATTCAGCTTGATCATATGCCGAAAGCTGCAACAGAGCCGATGGTAAAAGTTATAGCAGCAGCGGTCGCAAACGCATCACAGAAAAATGCGAAAGTTGAAGATTTACGGTTTAAGACAATTGAAATTATGGGTGGACCGGCATTGAAACGATTTCATGCTGCATCACGTGGACAAGCACATGGATATAAAAAACGCATGACGCATGTTCGTATTATCCTAACGGATGAAGGTGGTAAAAAGGAGTAATATATGGGGCAAAAAATTGATCCAAAAGGCTTTAGAATAGGTACCGTATTCGGGTGGGGTTCAAAGTGGTTTGCAGACAGCAAACGATACAAAGAACTCGTCTATCAGGATGCTAAACTTCGTGCTCAGCTAATGGATAAATTAAAGCCAGCTGGTCTTGCGAATGTTGTTATTGAACGGTCAATCAACAAAATAAAAATTATTTTGCACGTCTCACGACCAGGTGTTGTGATTGGACGCGGTGGAAGTGGCCTTGAAGATCTAAAGAAAAACATAGAACGGTTCCTTTCAAAGCAAAAGCAGTCTGTTAACCCATATGAAGTTACAGGAAATGGCGAGGTAGCAAAGCTCAAAGTAGAACTGTCAGTTGAACCGGTAAAAGAACCGAATTTGAATGCATTGTTGGTAGCGCAAAATATCGCAGATCAAATTGTGCGACGCATGCCTCCAAAAAGAGTCTGTGGACAATCAATTGAGCGTGTTATGGGCGCTGGAGCAAAAGGTGTAAAGATCTTGCTCTCAGGACGTATCGGTGGGGCCGAGATTGCACGTCGGGAAAAGTACTCAGCCGGATCCGTTCCGCTGTCTACAATTCGCGAAGAAGTGGATTTCGCCATTGCACCAGCACTGACAAAATCAGGATATATCGGAGTAAAAGTGTGGATTTGTAGAAAATAAACATATGCTAGCACCAAAACGAGCAAAACATCGAAAACAATTTAGAGGTTCACGAACTGGTTTATCAGTTCGAGGGTCAAAGGTGAGTTTTGGAGATTACGGACTGAAAGCTGTAACAGAAAGCTGGGTGACCAGTAGGCAGATAGAAGCAGCCCGAAGAGCCTTAACTCATTACACAAAGCGAGGTGGACGTATTTGGATTCGGATATTTCCGGATAAGCCAATTACCAAAAAACCACCGGAAACCCGCATGGGAAGCGGCAAAGGTGACGTATATGAATATGTGGCCGTTGTCAGACCAGGACGTGTGTTATTCGAAATGAGTGGTGTAAGTTTGGAAGATGCAAAAGAATCTATGAGACTCGCAAGTGCAAAATTGCCGGTTCGAACGAAATTTGTTTCAAGGGAGACTGTATGAAGTTAAAAGAACGAACAACAATAGCAAATATGAGTGTTACAGAGCTTGCAAAGCTGATAGCAGAAGAAAAACATAAGCTTGCGGATTATCGTGTAAACAGATATAGTAAGCAGTCTAAAAACGTGAGAGAGTCGACTGCAATGCGAAGAAAAATAGCTATTATGCAAACGGCACTGCGAGCAAAGGAGTTATTACATGAATAAGCAATCAGAAACAGTGGAAAAAAAGAAAGCCATCGTAAAAACGATGACTGGGAAAGTGGTTTCAGCGAAGACACCACAAACGGTTATTGTCGCAGTAACGACAACATTCCGTCATCCGCTGTATAAAAAGGCCGTAAAAAAGACTCGCCATTTTGCAGCACATAATACGAAATTTGAAGTAGTAGAAGGTGATACGGTTACAATCTCAGAGATTAAACCTGTATCAAAAACAAAACATTTTGAAGTGACAGCAAAAGTATAAGACTATGATACAACGTAAAACAGCATTAACAGTAGCAGATAACTCAGGCGCAAAGCAGATGACTGTTATCCATATCTATGGAGCGTCAAAGCGAAAATTTGCAACAATCGGCGATATTGTACAATGTATCGTTCGAAAAGCAGACCCAAACGGCATCGTAAAAGATGACGAAATGGTGAAAGTTGTTATTGTTCGCACGCACAAAGAGTATCGTAGAGCAGATGGGTCGTACATTAGATTTGATGATAATGCAGGTGTTGTTATAGATAATCCGGATGATAAAAATCCGCGTGGCACGCGTGTCTTTGGACCTGTTGCCCGTGATCTCAAAGATCGTGGATTTGATAAAATTGTCAGTATGGCACCGGAAGTATATTAGAGGTTAATGTCATTCCTGCGAAAGCGGGAATCGGCGCTCCGAGAAAAAGATTCTCGGATCAAGTCCGAGAATGACAAAAAGAAAAAAATATGAAAATAAAAAAAGGTGATCAAATTATCGTGACCATGGGTAAAGACAAAGGTCGCAAAGGGAAAGTAGAATCAGTGGATGCTGCAAAGCAAACAGTGGTTGTTCCAGGCGTTAACATCTACAAACGACATGAGAAAAAAAGAGATGAACAGCATCCAGGTGGCATCGTCGAGTTTGCTCGAGGATTGTCCATGGGGAAAGTGGCTCTTATTTGCCCAAAATGCGGGAAACAAACGCGGGTTGGATATCTCGTAACAAAAGGCGATAAAGAAAGAATCTGTAAAAAATGTGAGGCAAGGATTTAATATGCATACAATTTTAGAAAACTATCTGAAGACAATTGTTCCGGAATTTATGACCACGCACGGCATAAAGAATAGAATGGCTGTTCCAAAGCTTACCAAAATAGTGGTGAACTGTGGATTAGGAGAAGCTCTGACAGACAAAAAAGTAGTAGAAAAAATGTCATCCCAAATGGCGATCATTACGGGTCAAAAACCGCAGGTTATGCGTGCCAAAAAAGCTATATCAAGCTTTAAGGTCCGTGAAGGAGATGTTGTGGGACTTCGAGTTACCCTTAGAGGAGACAGAATGTTTGATTTTATGCAGCGATTTATTTCATTGGCACTTCCACGTGTCCGTGATTTCCGAGGAATCCCAACAACAGGGTTTGACGGACATGGAAATTACACAATTGGTATAAAAGAACAGACAATGTTTCCAGAACTTGAATATGATCAGGTAGATAAAGTTCGAGGCATGGAAATCACATTTGTTAACACGGCAAAAACAGATGAAATGGGCAGAACGCTCTTGAAATTATTTGGTATGCCGTTTGTAAAGGAATAATATGGCCAAAACATCAGATGTTGTAAAATTTGATCATAAACAAAAATATGCAGTGAGACACCGCAATAAGTGTTCTCTATGTGGGAGGTCACGTGCATATATGAGAAAATTTGGCATTTGTAGATTATGTTTTAGAGAGATGGCACATAAAGGAGAATTGCCTGGTGTAGTAAAAGCATCGTGGTAACAAAGGAGAAATATGGTAAATGATCCAGTAGGAGATTTATTAGCTCAAATAAAAAATGCATCGATGGCAGGACTTCTGTCTATTGATCTTCCGTATTCCAAAATGAAAATGGAAGTAGCGAAAATCCTTTCACAAGAAGGATATATAGGAAGCATTGAAAAAATAGGTACAGAGCCAAAATGCAGACTGAAAATCGGCATAAAATATATCGGAAAAACACCGGTCATTACAGGTGTGAAACGAATGAGTAAACCAGGACTTCGCTTGTATGTAAATAAGCATACGATTCCGACCGTTGTGGGCGGGATGGGTATAGCGATTGTGTCAACACCACAAGGGATTATGACCGGAAAAGATGCAAAGAAAAAAGGTATTGGCGGAGAAATATTGTGTACAACTTGGTAAACAACTATGTCTAGAATTGGAAATGCTAGTCTAACAATTTCAAAAGATGTAACTCTCACAATTGAGGGGGACTCTCTCTTAGTAAAAGGAACAAAAGGAACAATAACAGTGCCTGTTCCAAAACAAGTCTCAATCGTTCAAGATGGAGAAACAATACGAGTAGAGAGAAAACATAATGATAAAGCCAGCAAAGCAATGCATGGTTACATGCGTGCAGTACTTTCAAATGCAATTGTAGGGGTCACAAAAGGATGGACGAAAACTCTTGAACTATCAGGTGTAGGATATCGCGCAACGCTTAGCGGCGCGAATCTCGTTCTATCTGTTGGATTCTCACATCAGGTTACTGTAACTCCTCCACAGGGAATTACATTCCAAGTTGTAGAAGGAAAAATCGTTATATCAGGAATTGATAAACAAGAAGTAGGACAAGTAGCCGCAAAAGTAAGAGAAATCAGAAAACCTGAGCCATATAAAGGGAAAGGTATAAAATATGAAGGTGAGAGAGTGAGAAGAAAAGCTGGAAAAGCAAAGGCAACAGGGTCAGCAGCAAAGTAACGAAGCATTTATTTATATATACGTATGAAAAATAAAAACGTTCAGAGAAAACACAGAAAATTACGAATCAGAGCAAAAGTTAATGGAACAGCAGATCGACCGAGATTAGCGGTATATAGATCCAATGCTGCTATCTATGCACAGGTTATCAATGATGAGACAGGAAGAACACTCTTTTCTGAAACCATAAAGGGAGCAACGGTTGCAAATGCAAAAGTGCTTGGTGGAACTGTTGCAGCACACCTCAAAAAACAAAACATATCAACAGTAGTATTCGATCGAAGTGGGTATCGATATCATGGCGTTGTCAAATCACTCGCAGAAAGTGTTCGTGAAGGAGGGATTACAGTATGAGACCACAGCAAAGAGGTGAAAGAGTTCCAAGTGAATTCGATGAAAAAATCGTGCAGGTGAACCGGGTTTCTAAAAAAACAAAAGGTGGTAACAAAGTCGGGTTTTCCGTGCTTGCCGTTGTCGGAGACAAAAAAGGACGTGTCGGTGTAGGTCTTGGTGGAGCTCCTGATGTATCAGCAGCAGTACGCAAAGCCGTATCGTATGCCAAAAAACATTTGCTCACGGTTCCTATGAAAGGAACAACAATTCCTCATGAAGTTCAAATCAAACTTGGAGCCGCTCGTGTTATGTTAAAACCAGCTCCTCCGGGAACAGGTGTTATAGCAGGTGGTGCTGTACGTGCTGTAGTAGATGCAGCTGGCGTTCGAGATGTTGTGTCAAAGATTCTTGGAAGTAAAAACCAGGCTTCAAATGTGTATGCTACGATGGAAGCACTTCGGAGTCTAAAAAACAAAAGTGCTGTAACGAAGGAGTAATCTATGAAAGCTGCATTAATTCAAAAAATAACTAAACGATCAAAAAAACGACTTGGCCGTGGGCACGGATCAGGTAAAGTGAAAACCGCGGGTCGTGGTCAAAAGGGGCAAAAAGCCCGAGGAAAAATAAATCCAGGATTCGAAGGTGGACAGCTTTCACTTATAAAACGATTACCACTTCTGCGAGGAAAAGGTCGCAATCAGAGTGAAAAAGCAAAAGCATATCCTATACAACTTAAAACACTCTCAACCTTAAAAGAGGGAACAATTGTCACATTGGCAACGCTTAAAAAATATCATATGATAGACGAAAGCGTTACCCGAGTGAAAGTACTTGGAGGCGGATCATTCTCAGTAAAATTAACCGTGAATGTACCGTGTTCCTCAAGCGCCAGTCAGGCAATCATAAAAGCCGGTGGATCAGTCGAAGCGTAACGGTTTTTTGACGACATGAATAAACTTTTGGCTCCGCTTATTGCAAGTTGGAAGTCTCCTGAACTTAGACGGAAAATCATAATTACCGCCTGGTTATTTGTAGTCTTCCGATTATTTGCTCATATCCCTATACCGGGTGTAGATACCCGAAAACTCGCTGCATTATTTGCACAAAATCAATTTCTAGGATTGTTAGATATTTTCTCTGGAGGCACATTGGTTAATTTCTCCGTGCTTGCACTTGGACTTAACCCTTATATTAATGCATCGATCATATTACAGCTGTTAACTATCGTATTTCCTTCATTGGAAGAACTCTCAAAAGAAGGGGAATATGGTCGTGAAAAAATAAATCAATATACACGATTTATCACTGTTCCACTTGCTGTTGTTCAATCAATCGGCATGTATGCACTGCTTAAGAATCAGGGTATTATCGGCGCAATAAGTCCATTGTCACTTATCGCTATTGTTCTCACCATGACAGCGGGCACACTTATTGCTATGTGGCTTGGAGAACTTATTACAGAATATGGTATTGGAAACGGTATATCACTTCTTATTTTTGCCGGTATCGTTGGTCGTTTGCCGGTTACTCTTGGTCAAACAATCTCTACAATTACACCCGAACTTATGACAAATACAATCGTTTTTGCTCTATTAGCAGTGGCAGTTATCGCAGCAACAGTGTTTGTTAACGAAGCTGTCCGTCGCATCACAGTACATTATGCAAGACGTATTCGAGGAAATAAAGTGTTCGGTGGATCTACGTCGTATTTGCCTCTTCGTGTGAATCAGGCAGGAGTTATTCCGATTATATTTGCGGTTTCTCTCGTGTTATTGCCTTCTTTGATCGGTGGGTTTTTACAGCAGGTAAAAAATCCTATGCTTATGGGGCTAGGCCGAACGCTTACGGCAATTTTTAATCCAAATGGTCCTTCATATAATGTTATCTATTTCTTCCTGGTGCTTGGATTTACGTATTTTTACACCGCTATTACATTTAATCCAACAAAAATTTCTCAGGAAATTCAAAAATATGGTGGATTCATTCCGGGTATTCGTCCTGGTACACCAACTGCAAATTATCTGAATTATATTTTGACACGCATTACGCTCGCGGGAGCATTGTTCTTAGGTATTATTGCAATTATGCCAGCTATTGCAAAACAAATAACTGGTGTCTCAACCCTCCTTGTGGGAGGGACAGGTGTGTTGATCGTTGTTTCCGTTGTCTTGGAAACTGTAAAAGCCTTAGAGGCTCAACTCGTCATGAGAAATTATGACGGATTTTTGAAAGAATAAAATAGTTGATGGTTCACGGTCCATAGTTGATAGCTATGAACAATGAACGATGAACAAAGAACTAATATAATGCACATCTTAATGTACGGTCCGGAAGGATCAGGAAAAGGAACACAAGCAAAATTACTCAGTGAAAAACTGCGTATTCCAATATTAACATCAGGTGACCTTGTTCGCGATGCCGCTTCCAGTGACAAAGGGATGATCGGAGATGTCTGTCGCGCAGCACTTACAGAAGGCAAATATGTTGCAGACTCAGAGATGTATGTTCTTTGGAAACGAAGATTGAAAGAAGATGATGCAAAGAATGATTGGATCATGGATGGATTTCCAAGAAATGCAGATCAGGCAACATTCTTGGATGATAAATTAAACAAATACGGATATAAAGTTGAGGTAGTATTCTATCTGAAACTCAGCGAAGAAGAATCTCTCAAGCGTCTGATTAAACGTGCCCGTCCGCTTCATCCGGGCAGCGCTGAGCTTCATGATTCACCGGAACGTATAAAAAACAGATTAGAAATTTATAAGAAAAATGAACAAAATGTTCTTGATTATTACAGGCAACAGGGGGTATTAGTAGAGATCAATGCAGATGGATCGGTTGAAGATGTGCACGCACAAATTATGCAACATCTTCCCGCATGAATGAATCTCCACTTCAAATTGCTATAGATGGTCCTGTCGCTTCCGGTAAAGGTGATATTGCGTCGCGTCTCGCAAAACGATTGCACATGTTATATATCTACACAGGCGCGATGTATAGGGCATTAGCGCTTTTGTGTATACGAAACCAAGTTATGTTAAAAGATGAACCTTCAGTATTAGCTCTTCTTTCAACTCATACCATCAGCATGGAATCTCCAAATCCAACGTCGCAATATGCCTATACTATCCTCCTTGATGGAGAAGATGTGACTGATCGTATTACCCATCAGGATACAGCCCAAGGTGCGTCCGACGTCGGGTCACTTGTTGGAGTCAGATCCTGGATGGTTATCGCACAGCAACGCATCGCAGAGGGGAAGCGTGTCGTCATGGAAGGACGTGATATAGCCCTTAGAGTTCTTCCCAATGCACAGATAAAAATATATTTAACCGCTTCAGTAGAAGAACGTGCGAGAAGACGTCACGCCGATTGGCTTTCGAAAGGTATACAAAAAACGTACGAA
>CAYSEV010000040.1:0-12783 GCA_964430295.1 uncultured Gammaproteobacteria bacterium | reverse complement strand
TTTGAAGTGCTCCTGCATCTATAACCCACTGTTTATTCGGATATGTTCGAAGAAGTCTATCTGTCAGATCTTTTGTCTGACTATCTCGCGTCATTCCCGGACCTATGAGAATACAATCGTCTTCTTCTATATATGCATGGATATCCTCTCTTCGAATCACTATGCCGTTTCTAAATTCTGACTTGGATCGTTCCACGATGGCGTTATTCTCATCCACACTTGAAAAGTGCACAAGATCCACAATACGGGAAGCGACGGTCAATGACCACAGACTTGCAGCGTGAAATAACTCACTTCCACCAATCAAGAGTAATCTTCCATTTTGTCCCTTATGGCTGTTCTGCTTCGCAACATGCAAATGACAAATATCTTCAAGAGTAACGGTACTCATAAATGAATTACTGAAATAGCCTGTTTTGGAAATAAATCCAGTATATCTGCTTCTGCACTAGTTATGATAGTCTGCTGTTTACCAACAATATCCATCACTAACTGTTTATGATCTTCATCCAACTCCGAAAATATATCATCCAACAACAGAATTGGTCGTTCTCCTATGCGCCCTTGTATAAAGGAAAGTTCTGCAAGTTTCATCCAAAGTACTCCTAATCGTTGTTCTCCTCTACTGCCATATTTACTTAATTCAACGTATGACATATCTTTTTGAATTTTTGCATTTGGATGTTGTAATTTTTTCACAATAAAATCATCACGATGAGGTCCCACTAATGTAATCCCAGCTGCAACTTCTTCTGTTTTATACTGCTCAAGTCTCGAAGGAGAAATAACACTCTTATCATACGAAATGTGAAAATTAGAAATAGGTAATTGAAAATTATTTATATACTGTAGTAATTCCATGCGTTTTTCAGTCAAATATCCACCGGATTTAATGAGTAACTGATCCCAAAACAACAGCTGGCTTCTTGATGCTTTTCCTTCCTGTATGGCCCCGAGCAAGGAATTTCTCTGTCGAAGACCTTTTTCATATGACAATAGATTTCTTCTGTATTCGCTATCCACCTGCACTAGCACACTATCCAAATAATGCCTTCGAATGCTTGGGCTGTCTGTAATTAATTCCAAATGTTCGGGCCAAAACAGGACGACACGGATATTTCCTAAGAAATCACCCAGCCGTCTGGAGATACCGTTTACCATATATTTTTTCATAGGAGCTTTTTGACCCTGTACAATACCGTGCGTGACGTAAAAATCCAAAGACGTAACATCACCATCTCCCATAACATCCCCGTGAATCACTCCTAATTCACTCCCCCAGGAAATTACTTCACGATCCTGACCTGCTCGAAAGCTTTTGCCAAGAGCAAGCATCCAAATAGCTTCGATAATATTCGTTTTACCTGCCGTATTTCTCCCTATGATAAGAGTTGTACCGGCGGAAAATTCAATGATTTTTTTGGAATAACTTCTAAATTCTTTAAGTGTTAGGCGCTGCAGTATCATCCGCCTATTCTATCACGAAGATCAGTTATGTATGGTTGTCCCATCAAATGATTGGTCATCAAGTGCTTTTGCAAGATTATCAAGATTTTTTCCATTTAGAATTTTAACTGTTACATTCAGACTTTGTGCGAGTTTTGAAGCTATTGGGTCAAAAGGGGCATTCATACCGGGGATCCATTTATCTCCTACCATGTTTCTATATGTGTCCCAGGTAAGATCTGTCAGAGGTTTTGCATCGGGGTTTGTTCGGGGATCTGCACTATACACATGATCAATATTTGTCAGGTTTATAGCCTGATGAATGCCATAATCCTGACAGAGAGTCACAGCACAATAATCTGTACTCCAACCGGGTTTCCATCCTGCGGCAACAGCGATTGGCGCATCAATTTTTAAGATTACTTCGTAATGCTTAATGACCCGTGCATCTGCGATATCTCGAAATATAGTTCGAACAAGTTGGGCGTTCAGCCTAGTGGCATGAAGTCCAAGCCAATCCTGATCAAGGTGATCAATATCTTCTTTTCGAACTTCTGAAGCAGCTTTCTGATAGTGCCGACTTGTTCCTCCACCACCCACAGTTATAAAAAATCTCCTCTTTTTTGAGGAGATTTGGTTTCGTATAAATGTATTAAATTTAATAAGAAAATCTGTATCAATACCACCATTAGGAACAACTAATGATCCACCGAGAGAAAGTACTACAACGTCACCTTTGAGTGTCATATGATGTCAATATATTTACAACATTTCCCGTCACAACGCCACTTCTGCGTATACTACTAAAAAGTTCATATTTTGTCAAACAAAAGTCAGACTCTATCTTCTTAGCATGGTATGAACAGTATAAACATAATACCTTATAAACTTGTATATTTTCTTGATCATCCTTTCGTGGTACAGTTTTGTACATATGAATAATTCTTCTGTGTCGGTCATTCTTATTTGTGGCGGTTCTTGTTCCGGAAAATCTGTATTTGCAAAAATGTTTTCCAACGCATTCATACTTGAAATGGATCATTTTTATGTCGGCAAAGATAAAATGATTCCACAACCGGATGGCACATATGATTTTGATGCTCCGGAATCTGTTGATATCGCGGATGTCGCACGCACTGTTATAGAGCTCCAATCAGGAAACCCTGTTACCATTCCAGTGTATGATATGGTTAAAAGTGACAGAATAGGGACACAAGTAATTCAGCTGAAACCGGAACATAAGTTTATAGTAATCCCTGGTATTTTTTCATTTCACTCCCCTCTTCGAGAGCTTGGAAATCTGAAAATTTATATAGATACTCCACGAGAGATCAGAGTTGCAAGACGCATGATACGCGACGTACAGAAAGGAAGAAATGATATAGATACACTATCATGGTCGATTACAGTAGAAAAAAATCACCAAAAGTATATAGAACCGATGATACAATATGCGGATTTAAAAATTCCTTTTTCGTATAATCCAGTAGAGTTTAGTGAATAGAATTGCCATCGGAAAGGAACGGTTCAACAAGGAATTCTCTGATTGGATTAGATATATTTTGACCGTTTTCACTGATATCCTTTGTCCACTGATCAAACACTGATATCATTTTTTTTCGCAAATCCGGACGCATTTTTTGAAGCATGTTTTGAAGCATTAATACTTCATCCTTTGTCAGCGAAATTTTCATCACATAGTCACGTATACCATAGAATGATTCTAATTTATCATGGCGTTCTGGATAAGAATTAGGGTTAATATTTTCGGTCCCGCGATATTTGCGTAAAAGATCCATAGCTGGTTGAACAGTTCTTTTCTCATCCCGTACAAGTGTCCCCTTTTTGTTCGGTAATGCTGATTTCATATGCACTTTTTTTGCAAGATAGAACTGATCCGTTATACCCATATGTTCTTGAGTTTCAAGCTCACGATGAAGTTCATCAAACGTTAAAATTCCGGCGAATCTTTGATCAAAAGACTCAAAAAAAACCATAACAGGATTAAGGCGTTTCATTACATCTAAGGTTTCATTTTTGGTCCTATGAACAAAATCCAAGCTTCGATCAATATCCAAATATACCCATGAGGTGATCATATTTTTAAAGAGTTCCACCACCGTCTCTTTACTGGGATGTAAATAAAACCCTGCATACATTACATCGATTGCTTCAAGCGTTCGCTTTACTTGTCCAGGTACGACAGGAATTGGCATAATTTCTTCTTTATCTCCAAAATTTACACGGGTAAGCGAAGTGTTCTGCCCATAAGAAATTTCCTCTGCTGCTATAAAGATATCCTTTGGATCTATATCTAACTTTTCTAATGCTTGAGCAAGTTTGTCTTTATCCATATGCGACAACATAGCATAGTGTAAAATCATCAGGCGAGCATCAAATGAAAATCTGGGGTGTCTGTTTTTGGAGATGTGCGGATCAAATCCCCCCGGTAAAAATTCTGTACACATAATTTCCATATTTGTCACTGTTCCCGAGAGCTGATCAAGATCCAAAACCTGACCGAGAGCAAGATGTGCCTTATCAGGATCTTTCTCCAAACCACTCCGTTTATCTTTATATAGCAGTCCTGGAAGGCATGTGTCGTTCTCCAATGCAGTACTTCGTATCATAGTAGCAATCAGGTCTGGATCTAATCCTTCCTGATGTATGAACGCTGCAAGTGCAGTGTTTGAATGTGTTTTTGACCAAATTCGATCAGCTAATTCTTGATCCTCACTATAATATCCATCTGGCTGTGCTTGCAATAAACCGCTCCCTGGAGATTTCATAAATAAATCGCAAAAACCGGGAGTTTCGGAATCATGCTCACCGGTACCTAGAAGTGCAATTTTTGCTTCGTTTACTCCGATACACGTAATACGAGCTCGATATAATAACTGCTCTTCATCCAGCGTCTGACCATATTCCGCACGATACCGTTGCACCATTTGATCATATTGTTCTGGTGAAGGCTCAAGTGAAAAATGTGTATCCACCCCATGCCATTGTTTGAATTTCGTCTGATACTCTTTCATATCAGATATATATTTCTCCTCAAACAGTTCTGGTTGATGCATTGACAACCGAAGGATGTCGAGTACCACCCAGTGCATTAGATGTTGCGTATGGCTATACCGATTTCCACGCGAATCAAGCGAAGTTTGATAGGTATCCTGTTCTCGGACTATCTCAGGAATCCTATTGAAACGTCGTACAAAAGAGTTAGGATCCTCGGTATAGGCAACATGAAGATGGGGTAAAAATGTTGCATCCATCCGATTGGCTTTCTTTGGTGTTGTATAGCCGAAATCAGTTTCGAGGATAATTCTACGAATATTCTTTTCTTCTTGAGTCAGCATTGTTTCTTCCAACGAGTACGTAGTATCTGGATTAAATTTCTGTTTTATCTCAAAGGAGTTGGGGAAGTATGTACTAAATACACCATCGTTAAATTCCGGTAAATATCTCGGATCACATATCAGACGTAACTTTTCAATATCATTTAAGTGTTCGCTATACCCGACTACCTGATCAGTAAGCGGGTGAATAAATGTATTTGCCTGAGCTTCAGCAATTTCCACCATAAATATATGTTTAGAATTGATATATCAATACGACTTAACAAACTATCAAACTAATATATGCATTATATTATAAGAGCTTGGTTATAAACGAGATTCACGATTTGATAGTTGTGAGTACTATTTGTTGCATATTTCTACTAAAGCTCTCGAAGCTAAAACGTTTTGATTGTGACATACACTGTGACTGCCAGTTTATACTTCTTCGTTCGAATTTTTCTATAGACTGTACAAGACTTTCGACTGTGGCATCGTTAAACAATATACCTGTTTTACCGTCAACAACAGATTCTCTATAACCTCCACCGTTATATGCAATTACAGGAGTACCGTGGCTCATTGCTTCAACTGGAGTCATGCCGAAATCTTCATCAGTAGCCAATGCTAAAAATGCTTTTGCACCGGCATACAGATTCGCAAGTTCTTCATCCGTTACAATTCCTAGATATTCTATTGTTCCTTCAGAATTACCTTCTCTACCAACAATTTTCAGTTGAAATCCAAGTTTTTTTGCAGCTCCTATAGCCAGTTCCAATCCTTTTGAGCCCACATTGCGCGAAACAAAAAGATAGTACGTTTTAAGTGATGAGTTCTGAGTTCTGAGTTGTTTAGTTGGGATGGTGATAGGCGGGTAAATTACAGTCGAATCACGTCGATAGAATTTTGCTATTCTTCTCTGCGTTTCTTTGGAATTAGCAATAAAATAATCAACCCGCTGCGCTGCCTCAAAATCATACTGGCGCATAAAAAAGCCTACGATCGTGGCGTATACACGGATAAGCCAATATTTCTGCCAGTTTATCGCAGTCGGATACCCATAAAGCCATCTTGGCGGCGTATGGCAATAACAGATTTCGATAGCTCTTGATCCTGAGCCTGTCGAAGGACCTTTTTTTTTAAACCCCTTCGTCACATACCAACTGGAAGAGCTGATAATCAGATCGTACCCTGTAAAATCAAATGAATTCCAAATAGCCGGGGCAAGAAATCGTAGTGGACTTGCAAGCTTCCATACATGCTGCATAAATGATACACGAATATCCTTATCTTTAAACCGCTTCCACGCTGGAGATCCTTTCACACAATAGGCTGTATAAATAGGTGCATCTGGGTACATCTGGCATAATGCAAGAAGCACTCGTTCCGCTCCACCAAATTCATTTAACTGATCATGAACTATAGCAACATTCATATGTCAAAATAATGTCTGCTGCTCACTTTTATGTTCTTCTTGTTTTTCAGCTTCTTTTTCATTTTTAGCGGGTTGTAAATCCGACAAAATATTCATATCTGTTCCTAGTCGTTTTAATAAAGAATGAAAATGAAATTTCATAAGCTCATTGCGGGATGCTTCAGTATTAAGTGTCAGGACAGGATGTAAGGCAATTTGCATATCAACATTAATGCGTATAGTTGCCAAGTCTTTAGACAAAAATGCCATATCTCGACCTTTTCGTAATTTTTCCTGAACACTTGCCTTTACACCTTCCCAATTTCCTTTATCACCCTTCATATATAATTCTTCGATTGTATTGTAGGTTTTAATTAAATCAATGGCAGTTTTTGGACCTATACCTTCAACCCCGGGGTAGTTGTCTGAACTATCCCCAGCTAAACCTTTCAAATCCGGAATTTGATCAGGCCGTACACCCAATCTCTCAACGACTTCTTCTGAATGATAAATTTTCCCTTCAGAAATGCCTTTTGTAGGCATATATACGAGGATTTTTTCTTTCTCAACAAGCTGCAGGATATCTCTATCACCAGTCACAATAACAACTTGATCAATTTGACTTTCGACTTTAGACTTTTGACTTTTCACTTGCTGGCACAGTGTGCCAATGACATCATCAGCTTCAAAGCCGTCTTTCTCAAAAATCGGTATGCCAAACGATTCTACCAATTCATGAACCTTTGGAATTTGACTAATCAATGTATCCTCCATTTTAGGACGTTTGCTTTGATATCCTGTATACAACGTTTTTCGAAAAGTTGGAGTAGGCCGATCAAAGGTTACTGCCATATGAGAAGGTGCTAATGATTCATGGAGACGAAATAACATGGATGCAAAACCGTACACGACATTTACAATACTACCATCTGGTGCTGTCAACGGAGGTATCGCATGATATGCTCTATGCATCATGGCATTACCATCAATAATCAGGAGTCTATTCATGTGGCCATTATAGAAGATTTCTGAAAGTACCGCTATAAACCATGAACAATGAACTACTTACTGTTGGCCATTGTTCGCTTCTTTTCTCCGCCCATTAACAGCTCAAATTCATCACTCTCAATCGTTTCTTTTTTCATCAATGCTTCTGCGATTACATCCAGCTTTTTGCGGTGTTTTTTGAGGATATCGTAGGCTTTTTTATACCCGTCAGATACAAATTTCTGAATCTCACTATCAATTTTTGCAAGCATCTCATTGGATATATACTGTGTTTCATTAAGGCTTCTTCCCCACTCAGTAACATCACGGTCAGGTCCGTAATTAACGGGTCCTAAATCGCTCATGCCAAATTCCATAACCATGTATTTTGCAATACGAGTAGCCTGATCAATATCGTTGGATGCTCCACTTGTTTTTTCGTTAAAGATCAACTCCTCAGCAGCGCGCCCACCCATTGTCATCGCTATTTCTTCAATCAGTCTCGATTTTGTTTCATGTAATCGATCTTTTTCAGGAGGAGAGAGCGTATACCCCAATGCCATACCGCGTGAAACGATACTAATACGGTGAACTATATCAAGATTCGGACAGAAATAAGAAACGACAGCATGTCCACCTTCATGATAGGCTGTAATCTTTCGATCCATTTCACTTTGTAATCTTTTTTTCTCCGGTCCTAATTTAACTTTTGTTGCTGCATCTTCCACATCTACATATTCAATCTCTTTTTTACCTAGGCGAGCCGCGCCGATTGCAGCTTCATTTAGCATGTTTTCCAAATCTGCGCCACTAAATCCGACAGTCCTTTTTGACACACGATCCCAATCCAGTGAGGACACAAAAGGCTTACCTTTTGCATGAATTGCAAGAATATTTTTTCGTCCTTCCATATCCGGGAGATCTAACATAACTCGCCTATCAAATCGACCTGGACGAAGGAGAGCAGGATCAAGTAAATCTCCTCTATTTGTTGCTGCGACGATAAGAACAGTTGTATTCGCTTCGAATCCATCCATTTCAACCAAAATTTGATTGAGTGTCTGCTCCCTTTCATCATGTCCCCCCATCGCACCCATACTACGCATACGGCCAATAGCATCTATTTCATCTATGAAAATGATGGCAGGCGCATTCTTTTTTGCATTTGCGAATAAATCTCGTACTCTAGCGGCTCCCACACCAACGAGCATTTCCATAAATTCACTTCCCGCTATACTGTAAAATGCTGTTTTTGCTTCACCGGCCATTGCTTTAGCAAGAAGTGTTTTTCCTGTGCCACTCGGCCCAACTAATATAACGCCCTTTGGAGTACGGGCTCCAAGCGCTTTATACTTTGCCGGATTTTTCAGGAAGTCCACTATTTCTTCAAGTTCCTTTTTCGCCTCATCTACACCTGCGACATCAGCAAATGTAATTTTTGGAAGATCTTTGTTAAAAATGCGCGCTTTGCTCTGACCGAAACTAAATAAGTTATCCTGCGCTCCCCTTGCCTGCCGGAATATGAATAGGAAAAACAAAACGGTGAGAATCAGCGGCAAAATGTTGGAGATAATCCCGACCCACATTTGACCGACACTTAAGTCTTTAACCGTAATTTCTGTTTTATTTGGATCAACACCCGCAGTTTCTAGAAGTTTTACGAGAGAATCCTGAGGTTCTTTATGTGAAACTGCTTTTGCTCCGCCTTTGTACTGCACAACAAGCTTTGAATCCTCTACTTCGATTTTTTCAACTTTTCCTTCTTTAACATCGGTAATAATGGTCGATAAAGGCTTTTTGTCGTATAGAGAGCTTGGATCACTTAAACTGCTAAATAGAGAAAAAACAAGAAACAGCACAAACATCCCAACGATGATGTTTTTAAGATTAAATTCCATTCTAAACTCAAACATTTTCCCGGGTTTTTTACCCTGACCTCCGGTTTTTTGAGGCGATACTCCAGGACCTTTTACTTTTGTGGGGTGTTTCTCTGCCATAGTGAGCGCTCATTATATACTGATTTCCAGACTCATTGCAAACAATTACTTTTCCACTTGCAGCATATTCAAAAATATAAATATAATAAAACCTCATATGAAACAACAAACATCATGGGGAAAATCTGTATCCATAAACTTATATGGATGTAATAAAGAAATACTGGCAGATCCAAATGCTATTAAAAAATTTATTGCAAATATTATCAAAAAAATTCACATGGTTGCCCACGGACCCACATATATAGAGCGGTTTGGATCAGGAGATTTAGAGGGATATAGTGCCATGCAGTTTATAGAGACCTCTTCCATAACGATTCATTGTGATGAGGTTGGTGGACGTGCATTTATAGATATTTTTAGCTGTAAGGATTTTGATCCAATTCTGCCTAAGAAATTAGCAGAGTCTTTTTTTGAAGCTGGTAACAGTAGTTCCGTAACGATCGATAGGTAACTATGTTTTTTTTGATACAGTGTATTTTTTAAGGTAGTGGATTGGTCTATACGATTCTTTCGCCTTTCGTAAGCCTTCTAATCCTAAATCCTGCTCAAGATTCATAAACACTGCTCCTCCAGTAAGGAGGGAACTTGAGATATGTTTTTTACAAAATTCAAATATTCCAACATATCCTGCATCTGCTTTTTCAAAATGGAAAACAGCATAGTCATGCTGGACGTACTCATGGATAGCAAAAGCAATTAATGCTGTATCTTTGTACAATCCGACAGCATGTAAATCAAACGTATGTGATCCCTCAAGGAGTCTATTTATAGCTTTGAATTCGTTTTCTGTTTCAGAATTGTCTTTTCCTTTTGATTTCTGCCACTGTTTAAAAAGTATTCGAATTTCATTCTTTATTCGTTGGTCTGCTAGATTTAGTTTTCTAAATGTGACAGTCTCTCCATGCTCTCTTGAGAATCTGTTTACATAATTTCGTTTCGATAAAAATCTTGAGCCTTTCATTTCAGATAATTCTTTAACTGAAGACACATAATCATGATTACTTGGATCTTCATGTAAATTAAATTTTTGCATGTCAAGATTAGTAATACTGTGTTCTGGCATCAGTCGTAATTCAGTAACTGCCCCTAAGGAAGAGGAAGCTGATAATAAAATTTCTGCTGTTTCATTGACCTTTGTTTCACCCAAAAATGACAGAAATTTTTCGTTACTGATGTAATCCTGAAAAAATAAAACTAAATTTCCGTTCAACAAGCCAATCTTAGCTGTATTATGGATATTCCAACTCCATAAACTTACGAAATTAAAATCAGAGTATGGAGGGTATTTTTTAACAATTAAATTAACGTCATCCTTATCTGACAATTCAAGTGATTTAAGGGTAGGAAATATCGGTAACATATTTTAATTAATTAAGAAATAAAATATACACCCAAAACCATCACAGCGATTGAAAGAATTTTTTGGGTCATTACTGACTTTGATATATTCTCTTCACTAATATTAGGGAAAAACACTGTTAATAAAACACCGATTAATAGAACAAAAAATGGCTGAGCTCCTTCATGGACAAAATATGCAATGGCAAGAGGGGTTAACATTGTTGCAAAATGTTGTGCAGATTTTCCTACAATAGCAAGAATTTCATTTAAAATATTCACTCCAATAATACTTCTGTTATTTTTTACCAATACTCTCAAAAACTCACGTCTAAACGCAGGGACAAGTATAAATACTACCACAGCGAATGAAATATAACCGCAGTATTCCCAAAACATAGCTGTCCAAAAATCCAGATGAAGTGCAGTTGCTTTAAATATTAGACCATTTAAAGCCATTATTGCTGACGATACTATCATAAGCGAAAGAACGTCATATTTGATCCGTATAGAACGAATAGATGGTTTTTCTAAAGAAATCCATATTCCTCCTATCAAAATTAAAAAACATCCAAACCACTGATTTACCTGTAGATTTTCACCGAGAAATAATACTCCAAACAACGCACTAAAGACAGAAACCATTTGAAATAAAGGAGCAACAATTGATGTCTCATCTTTGTCCAGCGCATAAAAATATGGTAGCAATCCAAATAGATATAGCGCCCCATTGATGGTTAGTATTAGGCCGCTAGTACGTGTAATTCCAATAACATGAGGATGAAATATGCTAATTAATAAACAGGTTGGAACTCCTATAAATGCAGAAAAAAGAAGTAGAGCACCAATAGTGCGAGCTTTAAAATATTTTGAAAGCAGGTATTTATCTAAGTGGTTAACACTCGCAAAACAAACAGAAGCAAAAAGTGAAAAAGGTAACCAATGCATAATGAAATTATACAGTATATATATTGACGTTCTTTGAAAATACTTCTACTCTAGATAT
Source organism: uncultured Gammaproteobacteria bacterium (assembly GCA_964430295.1). Taxonomy (GTDB): domain Bacteria; phylum Patescibacteriota; class Microgenomatia; order UBA10105; family UBA927; genus CAYGFH01. Next base: position 1,254 of record CAYSEV010000040.1, on the reverse strand, counting down.
ATGAGGAATCTTTTGAAGTCAAATAGAACTGCACAATTAACAACGATAATCTTTTCATTATTAACCCTTTGGTGGCTAGTTTTGCAACACACTTCTCAACCCGGTAGTCATGAAAGTTATCTTTTTGGTGCTGTATACGGACCCGTCATGACACTGTTCGGTGGATTGTATGGATTATATTCTTCACGAATTTGGGGTGGTTGGAAAAGTTATATGGGAAAAGCTGTTGTAATTCTTTCTCTTGGATTACTTGCACAAGCACTTGGACAAATAAGTAACAGCATCTACAACCTAGTTCTTGGTATTGAAGTATCGTACCCTGGAATCCCTGATATCGGGTTTTTTGGATCAATCCCTTTATACTTATACGCTATATATTTACTTGCTAATGCAACAGGGGTAAAAATAATCACTAAGTCGCTCCATTCACAAATTGCTGCAATAGCGGTCCCTGCTATCGGCCTTATAGGTTCTTACTATTTATTTCTGCAGGTATATGAATTTGATTGGACGAAACCACTCACGATTTTTTTTGATTTTGGATACCCCCTAGGACAATCACTGTACGTTACTATGGCAATAGTATTATACGGTTTGAGCAGAAAATCTTTAGGCGGTGTAATGAAAAAACCTATACAATTTTTAATAGCCGCATTGGTAATGCAATACCTTTCTGATTTTTCATTCCTTTACGCAAATAGCCACAACGGGTACTTTGTAGGCGGCACGATCGACTATTTATACCTAATATCCTATACCATCATGACTCTTGGACTAATTCAACTTCATAATATAGGAAGTGATTTAAATCCAAAAAATTAATTATTATGATTTCTAATGACCAAGCGCTGACTATCACTCAATCGATCATCAACCATCAACAGATGATAATAGGTCCGATTGCAATAGAACAGGCAAAAAAAGTAAAAGGCCTGACAGTATATGATAACGGTTCGGTAATGTTTGAATCTAAAAATTTTAATATTCTTATAGAAGGACTTGTAAATACTTATAAAAAAATCTTTGGCCAAGCATCGGTTGAAGCCTGTAAAGATGCCATTAAAGAATCACAACTTTCACTCTCCCCTTCTGATCTACCTGAAATTCTCAGATAAGCTAGTGACTTAAAACAGTATTAACTTTATACTCGTTGTATATGCCTGCCAATTCACCAGTATTTGTTGGATCCAGTAAACCTTCACAATCCTCTGAAGAGCTCTCAAAAATCACTGAGGAAATGTATAAACAAAATCT
>CAYSEV010000039.1:0-12799 GCA_964430295.1 uncultured Gammaproteobacteria bacterium | reverse complement strand
CCAAATGATGCTTTTTGCAGGGCCACGTGGAGTCGAACCACGATCAGAGGTTTTGTCCCTGAAGTATCTTGCAGGCTCGGAGTGAATCGAACACTCATTGGAGGTTTTGGAGACCTCTGTCCTACCGTTGAACGACGAGCCTAACATATTGAGCCTGCACTAGAACTTCGGGATCCCGTACACTAAGCTAAATAGCAATTATTTAGCAAGTGTACAGGGAGACACCCCTATTCTAGCCATTGAACTATGGCCCTTCTACAGTTGATTTTAACAGGTTTAGGCGTTTTATTAAACCTTTATATGAGGATCCGAATTGTTTTAATTTCTTTTCCCTTGTTTTTGCAGATATTTCATCTGAATAGGCTTCATAATATATAAGTACAGGTTCATTCATTCGCCTTGTCGTGTATGACTTTCCTTGCTTGTGTTCTTTGATTCTTCGCTTAAGATCTGATGAATATCCGATATATAACCTGTCATTCAGGTCCTTGAGGAGATATACATAAAACATATATGTATTATCCTAGCCATTGACCCAGCCCTTCGCGAAGGGCTGGGTGAACTATGGCCCTGTAAACGTAATTATATCAGAGATGAAACAAACGCTAAAGATAGCTACTGAAGTAGGTGAAGAGTACTGCGAAGGGTATCAAACTCCGGACCGTATCCTGCGATAAATACATCCATCTTAATGTTCGGATTATAGTAAATAAGCGCATCTATTTTTTCTCCATCTTTTTGAGACTGATCATGATACAGTTTCGCTGAGATTGTTGTTGTTTTGTCCACTGTCGTCAGTTTAACAGTTTCGATATAACTGGTTGGGAGTGGGGGGCGGGGTATATCTTTTTGACAGGCCAAAAGTATAGAGCTTTTTGCATCCGATCGTGTAAACATAGCACTTAAGGTAGATTCATTTGTAAGGGTAAATTGGTTTGGTATTGGGAACGTAACGGCGCACCCTTTATTTTCGTAATCTTTTTTAACCGGTTCGATTGGTGCCGGTTGTGTTATTGTTGTACGTTCCGATGGATATCCAGCTAATTCCTGCTGCGGTTCTTTCATGTTATGTCCAATGTTTACGCCAGCAACAAGCGCGGCAAAAATGGCTAGGAATATCACCAAGATATATGTATTTCTGTGCATAACACGTATAAAGAAAACACTCTCTAGAAAGTACTATATCAGGAGCGCTCAAAAATGACAAAAACAAAAGAAAATCAGGTGTAAACCTATCAGTCAAGCTTCGTGGTCTCTTTATGCTCGGTGTGCTTACGGCAATGTCGGCAATACTTACTCATCACCAATTTCTCAGGAGTATTTATTTTATTGCGCTTCGTTATGTAGTTTTGGTTTTTGCAGACTGTGCATTGTAGTGCAAGCAGTTCTCTCTGTTCTTTTTTTGCCATAGGTGTATTATATCGCAGTTTTTCCTATCCGCCAAGATGGGGTTTCCCGAATGACAATTAGAAGAGTTTTTTCATACGCTCAGGGTGATTTTATTTAATCAATCCTGAAGAAGTGAGCGTGTTTGCAACAATTTGAGCAAATAGCATTCGGCCAGCATCGGAATAATGTATATGATCTCCACCATTTATGTACTGAAGTTTTCCGTTTCCTGCAGCATCTATACTTGCATGAAACACGTCTGCGAGCGGTAGTTTTTGACTTTTAGCAAATTTAACCGTTGAATCCAGATACTGTTTTATGGTCGTTGTTCGCTTGATTTTATCGTCAATGGCAAACGATAAGCCGGGCGCACCATCACCAAATACCGTGCTGTTTGGAGCAATGGTAGCTGCAATAACAATACGGACTCCGGGCAGATTTGCTTTGAGAGAATCTACAATCGCAGCAAGTTGTAGCCAATGCCTATCGAGTGCACCAGCATCATACGGGTAGGGATTATATGCAAATGACTCAACTACAACGATATCAGGATGTTTGGTTATAAGCGCAGGTATCTCGTTTCCCAGATACGTATAACCACGGGTAATTCTCTGAAGTCCATAATCAATATTTGTTGCTCCAACGCCATAGTTATACAAGTCAAAGGATGTGGATGGATATAGGGATTTCAATGCTTTTTGAGTATGGGGAATACCCGGTCCCAATGTATCGATCATAGAATCACCTAAAAAAGCAATTGAATAATGTTTTTTCATAGTTGTGATACCGGAAGCTACTGTCGGGGTAGCAGAAGGTGTTGCTGGTGGAGTTTCCGTCATGACTCCAAGTACCTTTGTGGGCGGATGTTTCACTATGATTTGAGCAAATGATTTTGCAGGGAAAGACGTGACAGGAGATGATACAGAATCCGGAATTGGAGACAGTATAGTCTCAGCTGCAAAAACAGCAATAGAAAACAGTGAGAGCAAACTCATACTACCATCGTGACATATTGCAGTATGTGAGGCAATAGGGTTGGCGGCGTAGATACTTTCATGTAGAATAGCGACGTAGATAGTATATGAAAAAAATGCAAACTATTTCCGTCATTATTGCCGCCTATAATGAAGAACGGACGCTTAGTTCTATAGTAGAAATCGTACGAGCATGGGGTAAAGCTCAGGAGATCATTGTTGTAGATGACGGATCAAAAGATAAAACGAGCCAAAGTGTAAAACAATTCATACCGGATATTATCCTCATCAGGCACACTAAAAATCAGGGAAAAGCTGCTGCTATAGCACATGGAATCACAAAAAGCACCGGAGATATATTGGTATTACTCGATGCTGATACTGTTGGTCTGACGCATAAAGATTTAAATCGAATAACAGATCCTGTCAGTTCCGGTAAACAGGATATGGTATTAGGCCTTGCACGATTCTGGTCAGCGGGCAAGTTTGAGCCGTTTAATGCGCTTACCGGACAACGTGTACTGCGACGTATATATATAGAACCTGAGCTCCCCAATATCCAAAAAATCGGATATGGATTGGAGCTATTCATAAATAAATTGTATGAACCATATCGCGTCATATCAGTAAGGCTTCCTCATGTATTCATCCTTGGAAAATTTGAAAAACAAAAAAAGCATGAGGCGTTATTATCATATGGCAAAGAGTTGAAAGATCTCATTGTTCAGTTGTTTACACAGTATGCGGATGAAATAGGTCCTCATGCCAAGCGAATAATGAAAGAAATTTTGAGGATTGTACTGCAGGTTATTGATACTATCATCAAATCATGAGTTAGGACTTCTTAGCTGAGTGTTTTTCCTACAATCTGAGTAGATTGCAATACATTGCTACTATACCTATGTGTTTTCTGAGCCTGGAGCGGGAATCGGACCCGCGACCTTTTTCTTACCAAGAAAATGCTCTACCACTGAGCCATCCAGGCGCTCTCATCATTCGGAATTCATTCCGAATGATCTACCACTGTTTATCCTGAGGTTCCCGAAGGAAGCCATCAGGCAGCACAAGAGTTTTATTCTATCATGAAATATTTTGCCTGCGAAGGATTAATTGAAAAACGTGCGACTAACTCTCTATATGAAAAACATTTTAGTTACCGGTGCATTTGGACTGGTCGGTTCCGATCTGGTTCCAATATTACAAAAGAAACATGGCATGGATCATGTGTTCGCGTTGGGAAATAAAACAATTCCAACAGGATTCAAAGGAAAATTAGTAAAAGGAGATGTACGTGACAGTGCATCACTGAGAAAGCTTGTAAAGAAATATGCGATTACAGACGTATATCATTTGGCAGGTTTACTTTCAGTCGGTGGAGAAAAAAATCCAGATCTGGCATGGGATGTAAATATTCAGGGACTTCGAAATGTTCTGGAGCTGGCACGGGAATTTAAATTCAAAGTCTTTTGGCCAAGCTCTATTGCAGCTTTTGGTCCAACGACACCAAAAAAGAATACACCACAGCAAACTGTGCTTGAGCCAACTACCATATACGGTGTAACAAAAGTAACCGGAGAACTGCTGTGCCAATACTATCATTTACGGTGGGGAGTAGACGTGCGAAGTCTGCGGTATCCTGGGCTTATCGGATATAAAGCTCCTCCGGGAGATGGTACTACAGAGTATTCTGTTCATATATTTTATGGATTATTGAAAGACAATGCATATAATCCATTTTTGAAAGCAGATGCCAGACTTCCGATGATGTATATAGACGACGCAATTGCAGGCACAGTGAAACTTATGGAAGCACCTGCAAAAAAGATTACGGTACGGACAAGTTATAATTTTGCAGCCATTAATTTTACGCCAAAAGAACTGGTGTCTGAAATTCAAAAACTATATCCGTCGTTTAAGGCGTCATATGATCCTGATCCTGTGAAACAGCGTATTGCAGAAAGCTGGCCGCAGTCTATTGATGACTCTCAGGCACGCAAAGATTGGGGATGGAAGCCAACATATGACTTACAAAAACTTACAAAGGTTATGATTTCAGGATTAAAGGAGAAACTAGGACTATGAAACATCCACTACAACCGTATTTTGACACGATAGAAGACATGAAACAAAAAGGTCTATATACTCCTGTGCGGGTTTTGGAGTCTCCGCAGGGACCGTGGTTTACCATCGATGGTAAAAAATTATTGAATCTGTGTTCCAATAATTATCTTGGGTTTGCACAAGATAAAAGATTGGTGGAGGCAGTTATTACAGCCGTGAAACAGTATGGCGTTGGTGCAGGGGCTGTTCGACCTATTTCAGGAAATATGAAACTGCACATGGATGCAGAAAGCTCTCTTGCTGCATTTAAAGGTCAGGAAGCTGCATTTTTATTGCCGGGCGGATTTATAGCAAACATAGTAGCCATCGCAACGATTGTCGGGAAAGAAGATATTGTTATTTCCGACGAGCTTAATCATGCAAGTATTATTGATGCTATTAAACTCGCGCAGGTAAAGCAGAAATATGTATACAAACACAATGATATGGCAGAACTTGAGGCGAAGTTGAAAGAAGCGTCCGAATTTGCAAAGACACCAAAAAAAGACGGTCAAAAGCCGATTATTCTTGTCGTCACAGATGGTGTATTTAGTATGGACGGCGATATTGCTAACCTTCCTGATATTGTGAAACTTGCCAAAGCATATGGAGCAATCACTATGGTCGATGATGCTCATGGTGAGGGCGTGGTTGGTGGCGGTCGGGGTATTGCAGCGCATTTCGGACTTCAGGGACAACTGGATATTGAAGTCGGAACACTTTCCAAAGCTTTCGGTGTCCTTGGCGGAGTCATTGCCGGTAAAAAAGAATTAATCGAATATTACCGTCAGAAAGGAAGACCATATTTATTCTCAACCGGTCTTACTGTCGCAGATTGTGCTGCCGTCATAGAAGGTGTACGGATTCTCTCTGAGTCAGATGAGCTTGTAAAAACATTATGGGAAAATGCAAAGTATCTGCGTGATGGGTTTACTAACATGGGATTTAATACAGGAGTTACGCAAACGCCAATTACACCTGTCATGCTTGGCGACGAAAATCTCGCAAAAGACTTTTCCGCAAAATTATTTGAGCGGGGAGTGTTTGCTACTCCAATTAAGTTTCCGATGGTAGCACTTGGCAAAGCACGAATACGTGTTATGCCATCTGCCGCCCATACAAAAGAGGATCTGGATGTCGGCCTTCAGGCATTTGAAACAGTCGGCAAAGAACTTGGGGTAATCAAATAAACTAGAGTGCTCCACCTTTGAAGGTCGGACAATTTGCTTTATACCACGCCATAGCTTGTGCTGAACATTGAGGTTTAGGATCAGGTCCAGGCATGCAGTCTACCCAACCATTTTGTGGACATGTATATGGTGCAGCGTTTGTCCGCGCTTCTTCAGTTTGAAATCTAAATGATGAAAGAACGTCACTGAATACCTGCTTTGTCAGGTCGTTTGAAAGTTCCATTTGTACGACTATACCAGGGAACTCTGGATTTTTTGTATTGATGAGTGCACCTATATATGTTGTTCCCGGAAGGGGGACAGGTTCGTTCCAATCTTTACCGGTTATTTGAAGATATGTAACTCCATGTGTATTGGTTATTTCTTTTGCAATAGATGCGGGTATCTCAGCAGTTCCATCCCGTTGTCCCATATAAAATTTCCCCTGACTAACATGGTACCCGTCTAAATCAGCAAATGTGCCACCCCTTCCTGCCGTAAAATCTTTGGAGACACTGTTAACACTAAAAATCTTCATTGGACAAATGCCTACACCACCTGCGTATACTCTTCGTACGAGTAGTGACTCTCCGCTTTCAAGCGTAAAGCAAATATTGGTTCCGGTATCACCTGGGATTGTCGATTGCATCCACGCACCTTTTTTTTGTAGTGCAGGCGGCAGTTCAAACATCAATTGTATTGGGGCAATGATGTATGAATTACTAGCACCTATTGTTGGTTCAGTGGGCTCTTCACTAAGTGGAGTGGGGGAAATACGCTGTGTGAATGTTTGACCACTTGTCGTTACACATGTTGGCGGGTAACTTGTCTGTATCGTATTACCGGAAATGTTAGCACATTCTTCATACGATGTTGGCACAGTTGATTGTTTTTGCTGCTGTAATATGCGCAATCCTTCATATAAACCTAGTGCCAAAACCATTCCAAAAAAACCTACGAACAACGGCATTATAAAAGGCGAACGTGATACTGCTTTTTGGGGCACACGTGTGTCAGTGAAGTGAGGATTGGATTCTTGAACCAATTGTTCTTCCATTGTTGTAAGCATATCCCATCTTTGCAGTATCGTACAAGTATGATCGATTCCGACAGTAGAGTTTGATACACTATGAGTATGAAATGGTTTATTTTCCCCATACTTGCACTTTTGCTTGGATTCATTATTTTTTTCCAAAAACATCCGGAGCAATTGCAAATCATATCCCCATTAGGATCAACGCAGACAAATGTAAAACCCTTGGCAAAATACACAATACCGGCTCTATCAACATCATCATTTAAACCAAGTACGATTACATTTGGAGAATCCACGAATACAACAGATTCCTTCGTTGTGATGCCATTCTCCTTTGTCTCAGAAGGAAAAACGGTGAGTGGGTTAGCTCATATGCCTATTGGCAAGGGACCGTTTCCTGTTATAGTTCAATTTCGCGGCTATGTAGATCCATCAATCTACACGCCAGGAGTAGGGACCGAGCGTACTGCAGAAGTATTTGCTGCGCATGGATTTATCTCTCTGGCTCCTGATTTTTTAGGGTATGGCACATCTGATCCTCTTTCGGGTGACATATTTAAAGATCGATTTGAAACATATACGACTGCGTTATCTCTTATATCGTCTATATCAACTATCTCTCAAGCTGATGCGTCACGTGTTGGTATTTGGGGGCACAGTAATGGCGGACAAATAGCTATAACTGTTCTGGAAATTCTGCAAAAACCAATTCCAACTGTTCTATGGGCACCTGTTACAAAACCATTTCCGTATTCTATTTTGTATTACACAGATGACGCTCCGGATCATGGTAAATATTTGCGCAAAGAATTAGCGGCATTTGAGACACAGTATGATGTAGAGCAATATTCATTGACTAATTTTATTGATCGTATACAGGGTCCTGTACAACTCCAACAGGGTGGGTCTGATGAAGCAGTGCCTATTGCATGGAGTACGGCGTTTATAGAGCAATTAAAACAAACAAATACAAAGGTTACCTATAGCACGTATACAGGAGCTGATCATAATATGGTACCTGATTGGAACACTGCTGTGTTGAAAGATGTTGAATTTTTTAGAACATACCTGCGTAATTCCACTTCTCAATAAAAATATCAATTTCCTCGGTATATGTAACTGTCTTTCCCACGAAGTCGGGAATCTAGCCTCTGTATGTTCCAAATTTCTGGATCCCCGATCAGGTTGGGGATGACAAGGATTATCTCCAATAAAAAACCCCGTCTAATCCCGGGGTTTTTTATGTAATAACTTTGTATAAAGTGATTATTATCTTGGAAGTGCAAATACTGCACTGCATGTCGCTTTTGCTCCCTGGTCATCTTTGAGTGTTACATCAACCTTTGTAGGGATGGTGTGCTTCAGCTCAAGAGCTGCCGAGGAACATTTGAATACAGAACCGTTTCGTTCCGGTTTTTCTGTCAATTTTGTTGTTGATTTGTCTGTTGCAACAACTTTGTTATCCTGTGTGACTGTCATTGTACAATCAACAGATGTTGCTCCTGCTACATCAGATCCATCGACTGAAAGGTAATACTTTGGAAATCCGATCACTGGATTGTAATACTGTGTATCACATTGAAGTCTCGTGATTGGACCAAGTGGAGTTGGTGTTGCTTTTGGTGCCATTGCAACAGGTTCCGGTGTCGTTGGTGCCGCTGTTTTTGGTCGAAGCATATATCCTGCGCCGATGACCGCTATAAGTACGATAGCCCCGAGTACATAGTACATGGAACTGTTATTGGTTGAGTTGTCCATTGTTTCTTCTTCCATATGAAAGCTAGTATTGCATGTGAAAAAATCCTTTGCAATAGGTCAAATTCCGCTATGGGATTGAGGTTGGTGTAGGAGGAATAGGCGTAGTCGTAGGGGGTACGGGCGTGGCTGTTGGTGACACTGTTACTGTCGCTGTTGGTATGCTTGTTGGTGTAGCAGTTGGTGCAGGCGTATTTGTCGGCGTATTCGTGGGACCTGGAGTATTTGTCGGGGTGCTTGAACTTGTTGGAGTTGGGGTTTTAGTCGGTGTGGTTGTTGGTTTTTTTGTGGGCGTAGGAGAATCTGTTGGATCTGGAGTGTCGGTTGGTTGTGGTGTTTCGGCTACTGTGTCCACAGGAGTAGGGACAGCATATTCAGTTGTAGTGGTCACACGATTGCCTTTTAGTCCAATCCAGAACGATATGCCAGTTATAAGCAGTGTAACGCCCAACAGTATAAACAAAAATAGTTTTTTTTGGGGAGTCATATCGCCCAGCAAAAGCGACTCTATATATGAGTGTTTTTTGTGTGTTTGACTGGAAGTATTAGGATCTATCAATTCCATGGAAGTTACACGAGAAAAATCGTAAACATGTATGTAATTATGTGCTGAGACTAGGATTCGAACCTAGGTAGCCTGTTAGGGCGACAGATTTACAGTCTGTTCCGATTGACCACTCCGGCATCTCAGCGGGATTTTGATATTATAGCGGATTTTATAATGAGTTGCATTACATCACTTAGATATTGTAGCCTAGTGAGTAGGAGGAACTATGAAAGGATTTATATTTGGATTAATTTTTCTCGTATTGGTCGGTGCGGGAGGATACGTATACCTCTCTATGAAAAGCAAATCATCTGAGGGAGCAAACACTCAGGTGTTTAAAACAGATTCGATTACCAGAACGGGTGTGCTGAAAGCATCAACAGTACAGGGTGTGGATTATAAACACACGATAACTGAAAACGGCAAAGTATACGGTGTTATGTCGGGGCGTGAATCTCTTGATCCGTATATTGGGAAAAAAGTTGAAGCCACAGGCCAAAATTCAGGTACAACATTGTATATAGATACTATACGCATCGTTGAATAACTATGCCTGTATTGACTCGAGCCAGATTAAGAGAAAAGGTAAAACCATTCGTTCGGCGATTCCGGGGCATTTCCCATGTCCATAGACTATCAATTGTCTATCTGTTGGCTCATGAGCCAATGCAGGTTCATATGATCGTTGATAGCTTAGGTATTGCGGAAAATCTTGTGTCGCACCATCTTCATCAGTTGAATCTCAGTGGATGGATTCTGAAGACGCGCGTTGGAAGGGTTGTAACATATCGGTTGAACGAAAAGGCTTTTGTAGAGTTTAATCGGCTGTTTGATGATACGCCATTTGAAAAAAATATTCTTCGAAAATATCAGAAGTAATTGATTATTGAATCCTAGATGGAGATTCAGCTTGTCCATCCGTAGTTTGAGAGACGAAGGAGGAAACTCGGAATGAGCCAGATTTTTTGATCTGATTTGGAGCCGAGACGGGGATTCGGCTTGTCCCGCTGTAGTCTGAAAGACGAAAGAGGAACCCCGGAACTGACCTGATCGTTGAATCTGATTTGGAGCCGAGACGGGGATTCGGACCCCGGACCTACTGTTTACAAAACAGTTGCTCTACCACTGAGCTATCTCGGCATGAACACTCCATCCATTTTATCAATTTTTCCCAACACAATCCACATCAGAAAAAATACAAAAGAAAATGGGAATTAAAAATCAAACACAAATAGAAGCTTCAATCTTGCAAATAATTCCGCCTAAGTAGGCTTGAAGTAATTTTTCCCGATCTTTCAATCGGATGGACTGGTCGATATACCTCAGTATAGCAACACGTAGTCCTGTCTCCTCCGAGAAATTCGGAGAATACCTCATTTAGGTTGAACTTGTAGAGAAAAATTATTCTTCAAGTCCGATTGCTTAGGCATATGTATCGTACAAATGATTGCATCCACTTGTCAAGTAATGAAAATATATTCAAACGACGTGAGGAACGTCACCGTTTCAGAAGAAAAAGTTCCAAAAGTGTCAGTATGCACATTGTCTGTCCCACAAATGCTATCCATGCCAGTTTTTGATCCATGGGTAGTGGATACCATGTATCCCAAAACATCGTACTCCAGAGCTTCACGTTCATAGCAAGTGTTTTTTGTCCTGCCCGAAGAGGATATGTAATAATTCTTGTTGTGTGTCTGATAATCCGTGCCATAAAAAACAACGCGAGTTATGCGTTGTATGTATTGTAATAACGAATTGCAGAATTACCTATGCAGCACGATGATGTATAAAAATAATGTGAGGTATATTACAAATTACTATCGTTTATCCATATCTGCATCAATAAGGGATCGCAAGAACACAGATTTGGGCATCCGTAACTTCTTCGATTGTTTTGCAAGATACGCAGCCTGCTTACTGGAGATAAAGAAGGTAAATCTCGTGTCAGCTTCGCCCTGAACAAAACGCAAAAAGTCAGAAATAATCGACTGTAATGTATCTAATGTGTATTTTTCACAGACTATTTTTACGTCTTCATGATGAGCAAATAAACTCGGAGGATCTCCTATGCTATAAAGCAGCAGCACAGGCTTTCTATACTGAAGAGCAAGAGAAATTTCATAACCAACGCTAATACTCGGGAATGAGCTCTCTACAACCATAAAATCACATGCCTGAATCCATTGCTCCAATCGTTCATGGAATTTTAAGCGCTCTTCCCGGGTTTTCATATGAATTTCCGGCTCTGTGATATTAAGGATATGCTCTGCCTGCACAGCATGTCCCTGCGCTGTAAACGCATCGATTATTGCCTTGTAATTTGCCAGATAATCCTTTTTTCCGACGATAGATGCGGTAAAGTATATATTCATAGTGTTATATGATGGGCGCATTCGGTATGAGCCATGTGATTAACATATTTATAATAGGTGAAATGACCCGACTGATAGGAGACACACTCCCCAGAATTGGAAATGCCAAAAACAGCAGAAAAATCATGCCATATCCTTCCAATTCATGCCATTGTCTGGCATACTCATCAGGTAATATACCTTCTACAATTTTAAATCCGTCAAGCGGGTGAATGGGAACCAGATTAAATACACCAAGCGATATATTAAGGACAATAAACGACTGAAGTAATCCAGCAAGGATGGCAATACTGATTCCCAACAAAGATGGCATCATTGCCAAATGATAGAACTCAGTTATATGAAGTAAAATGGAGCAAAGACCTGCAAATACAAAGTTTGTAAGAGGTCCTGCTATAGAGATAATTGCAGCGTCCCGTTTTGGGTTTCGCAAATTGAATGGATCAAATTGAACCGGTTTTCCCCACCCAAAATGAGCCAGTAGGATCATAAGCGTACCTATTGGGTCCAAATGGGCGAGTGGATTCAGTGTTAAACGTCCCTGAAGCTGGGGAGTCGGATCTCCAAGACGGTCTGCAGCGTATGCATGTGCATATTCATGAATAGAAATCGCAACTACGAGAGATATAAGAGAAAACACAAATACCAATGGGTTGCTTAAGAGGCTAAACATGTGGTATAGTATATAGGATCTTGTGCAAAGTTTAAAGTGAAAAATGTAAAAATGTCTATTTTACACTTTACTTTTTGCACTTTTCATTTTTTATATGGCTTATCAATGTGATCTTTGTCTTAAAAAAACTCATGTCGGACGACAGCACACCCATCATGTCGGTGTTGCGGGTGGTCAGTGGAAAAAACGAGCTCAAACGACATTCCGTAGTTTTGCTCCAAATCTTCACAATGTAACCGTGACGATTAACGGTATGAAACTTCGGGTAAAGGCATGTGCAAAGTGTATCAAACGCACTAAGTTCGATAATCGTAAAGCTTCAGAAGTAAAGCTTCAAGCTGCTACTGTTTAATTACGTACTCTTTTGAATTATCTCTCTTTGTATGTGTCGTGTATTTTTTTGCGCGCAAAAAACACACACATAGTCTAAACAAGGATTTTCTACGCAAAATGGATGTTATTTTGCTTCACAAACGAATGTAGGACATCCGTTGGTTACATCTCTCTGATATTTCCACCCTCCAGCACAATCTTCGGCACGTGGAAGGGTAACTTCTGGACACACAAGTCCTGCTTTGCTGCGAAGATCACGGCTCACACCGGACATAGCACTGAGCATGACAACAAGAAGTATAAATGCGAGTGTCAAAAATAGAATAAAATTCCACTGCGCCATATCTTGGATTTTAAATGATGTTTTTGATTCTACTTTTTTCTTTGCCATAATATACCTCTACATATAACCGTATCCGAATACGTAGAGTACTGTCAAGGGGGGTTATAG